>NZ_JBSFLZ010000120.1:4751-21715 GCF_053599315.1 Saccharopolyspora sp. NPDC000995 | reverse complement strand
CGGGGTTGGTGCGGGGGCTGGCGCGGGGGTTGCGGGGTGTGCAGGTGGTGGCTGTGCATGTCACGGAGGACGGGCGTGCGCAGTTGCGGGATGGCCGGTTGGTGACGCCTGAGGAGTTCGCCGAGGAAATGTGGGAGAACGAGCGTTTTGTACCGGGCTTTCCGTTGGCGTTTGTGGGTTGTGGCGCGTTCCGGCAGCCGGTAGGGGGTGGGGCTTCGTTCGCCGAGCAGGTTGCGGAGGTGTTGAGTACGACGGCGAGCTGGGGGACTGATAGTGATGTGTGGCTGACCGAGGATGGTTCGTTTCACGCTACGAACACGGTTGTGATGCCCGACGGTCGTATGCTGCCGACGTTCGTCGCTGGTAAGGGGACCGGTCATTGGTACCGCCGTGATTCGGGCGGGGACTTGGTCGAGCACGGTTCGGAGTTGCGGGCGGCGTTCAACGGCTGGGCCGAGCCGAGTTATGCGCAGGGGGCACACCCCGCCCCGTTGACCAGGTGGGCAGGAACGCCAGAACCAAACCGATCCGGGCTGTCCGGTGGGGCGGGACCGGCACAGATGTCCGATGTGGATTCCGCGAGGGTGCCCTTTGGTGAGTTGATGCCGTTGAGGGGGGCGGCGGATGCGTGGGCGGGGTCTGAGCCGCGTGGCGGGGAGGTGGAGTACATGCGGGGTGGGTCACGTGGGCCGCTGCCGGATGTGGTGGATGGCCGGCCGGTGTTGGACGCGGGGGAGTTGGCGGAGGTTTCTGACGCGGCGCTGGACGCTTTCATGGCAGCGACGGGAGCGCCTGCGCGGCCGAGGTTAGCCGACGTTGATGGTCACAATGTCGTGGCGTTCCTGCGGATGCTGGATTGGTGGGGCGTTGTGAACCATGCGCTGGTGGTGAAGAAGTGGAAAACGACGTGGAGAACCCGCACGTTGTGGTCGGATCCGGAAGTCCTGTTGGAGGAGGGCATCGACGCCTGGTATGTGATGGGCGAGTACGCCCAAGGGGAAAGGCCGGATAGCGCCACGCGGTCGGAGGACTTGTGGGACCCGCTGACCCAGGGGTCGCCGCGCGCGTTAAGGGAGGTGCCGCCGCATCTGGATCCGGGCGGGGTATTCCCGCCGGGAACCCGCTTGGACAACGACGGTGAGTCGGTGGAGTTCTTTGTGCATGTGGTGGATCCGGCTGGTCGCAGGGTGGAGTACGGGCTGGCGGATCCGGGGCTGTGGCATCGTGGCCGCGAGGTCGAATGGGGTGGATTGTTCGCGGCCTTGAACGATGTGGGGCCTGCGGAGTTGACGAGTATGGTCAACCCGGGGGTGCGCCGGAACCAGTATCTGGCTCAGGCGTTGGGGGTGGATGAAGCCACGGCGCGGGTGTGGCGGATGTGGTCCCATCTGCCCGAGGGGTGGCATGCCGAGGCGTTGCGCCGGGCGATCACCGGGTCCGTGGTCAGCACTTACGGCGGGCGGGAGGCGGTCAAGGCACTGGTCGAGACACTGGTGCCGGACGGTCCGCGGTACCAGGAGCGGTTGCGCGTTCTGGGGGAGCTCATGATGCCCCTGGCCGATCGCCGACGTCGGCTGGGGGAGTGGGGCGAGGAAGGGCCTTCCCAAGAGGGTGTCCCCCGCAGCGCGGATGAGCACCGCGACGAGCTGCAGCACATGGTGGACCAGCTCGGTGGCCTGGACCAGGTGGTGCTCGCTGCGAGCAAGCCCGACATCCAGGTGGAAGTGCGCGACTTCGGCGGTCCTGCACCGCAGCGTGCCGGTGTGCGAGACCGGCAGCCCAGTCCGCGGGAGCTGAACGTGCTGCATGAGTTGGTGCATGCTCTGGATGGTCGTGAGCTTGACTACCTCACGCGCTTCTTCGGCGAGGACTGGCAGGTCGCCCGGGCGATCGGCATTTCTAAGGCAGACGTGCGCGCGTGGCGTCGCGGCAGTCCCGGCGATCGGGCGGTGCTGCGCGGGATTGTGCTGGACACGATTGTCGCGGCGTTCGGCGGGCCGGAAGCAGCGGTCGCGCTGGCTGACCGATTGCGGGAGCTGGGCACCGAGATGGGCCTGCAGATGGCCAAGCGGGGGGAGCTGGACCCCCGGGAGGGCGTGCAGGTGGCCTCGCAAGGGCGGCCGGAGCGGGCATCTGCCGCCGCGCTGAATGTTTTCAGTTTGCAGACCACGCGGGATTGGTGCGCGTGGACTCTTAGCGATGTAGTGGAGTACGTCGCCGGGGATGCCGTTCCCGCCGAAGTCCCGGACGGGGAATTGGTGCGTCACCTCGGTCCGGCACGAGCGGCCGCGGTGACCAGAGTTTCCGAGTCCACGGCTCAGGCGTGGCTGGACGGCAGTAGCCAGCCCGACGCCTTCGAGCGGCGGGAGATGCGCGAGGCTGCCCGGCTCTCGGGCTCGGAGCTGGTGCGCTTCCTCGGCCCGGGCAGAGCAATCGAGGTTACCGACTCCGGCGGGTTGCCTCCAGGCGAGTTGTACGTATGGAATTGGCTTACGGGCGTCCGCGAGCCCCACGCGGGGGAAGCTGGGGAGCTGCGCCAGGATGTTCTGCGGGCTATCACCGACGCACTCCTCTCGCCAAAGCCGTTGCGGCGGTTGGTGTGGAGCGAGAACGGGATACGGGAGGCTGAGCGCCGTCTCGCGTGGGCAGATGCCACGAAGGGAAGCGAGTTCCCGTACGGCGCATTGTCACAGTGGAAGAAGGTAAACAACCCACATCCGCCTCTGCGGCCCGAATCGCGAGAGGTCATCGAGGGACTCGGGAAGTCGTTGAAGGCTTCGGTCAACTACATCGTTGTTCAGGTCCTGCTCGGCAATGAGGATGCGAAGGCCATGGTGGCGGGCTCGGGGATCGTGATTCCTGGCCCGGGGCCTGATGCGGTCACGAGGTTGCTGGAGCAGATCGCCGATCACCTCCGCGCCGCGACGGGCATGCTGGACTCTGGTATGTTGCGGCGGGTTGTGGGAGGTACGGCGAGTAAGCAGTTCCAGGACGCCACCGGGGGTGTCGTCCCGCAGCTTCGTCTGACCGGTGGCCCCGATGCCGTTCGGGAGTTCATGCGGCGGACGGCGGCGGACGGCGTTCATTTCCTTGTGCTGAGGGTACCGTCGGCGGCCTCGCAGGATGCCCCGCGGGCAGAGTACGTGAAGGGCAACGACGCGAATGTGTTCCTGGCGGCTGGTGACTTCTTTAAAGGCGGGCAGGCGCACTATTTCCTGGACATGGTCCAGGGTAATGACAGAAACATCGATCCCGGGTCGGCGTTGCCGTCGGAGGTGATGGCGGACGCGGGCGATGACTTGGCTTGGTGGGCTCAAAATGGCGGGTTGCGCGCCTCTGCGGGGGGCAGCGATGGTGGTGGTTGCGCAGTGCCTGTGTCGCGGGGCGCGGGTTCGTAGCCGGCCGTCGCCGACATCATTTTGGGTGGGCAAGCGCAGGTGGCGTGGCTGGATGGCCATCTCGGCTCGTCCGGGGGGCACGGCTGGACCGGGCGGACGTAGGTCCTTTCCGCGAGGATGGCGCGAAGCTCGGCCATTTCTTCAGCGGGCCGTCTTCCTCGATGGTGGCACGGCTACGGCGTGCCGGTCAGTTGTTGTTGATGTACTTGGGCTTCACCAATGGCGTGAACTCGGGCTGCGTGGCATCTCACGAAGGAAGGCCAAGCGCACCAACATCCGTGATCCGGTCGCCACTCGGCCAGCGGAGCTGTTCCGGCACGGGTTCACGCAGGGAGCGCCGAACCGGTTGCGGGTCGTGAAACCCCGATTTCCATTGAGATCGAAGGTTCGATATCAACGGAAATTGCGGAAGAACTCACTCATCGGGTGGTGAACCTGGTGGTGAACCTGGTCGGAGGTGTCCCTTCGCAGGCGCTAAGGTAGCCGCCGCTGTCCCTCCACAGGCGTTAGCCGCCGGTGCCTGTTCGCAAGCGCCACCGTGGCCCGCACGTCGCTGCGAAGAGGCCCAAGAGGCTTGGATCACGCCGCTAGTTCGGTTGGCTCCATCGAGGCCTTCAACTTGCGGAGTGCGTGGTGCAGGCGGGATTTGACCGTGCCTACGGGAATTCCGAGGACGTCGGCGGCGCTGGCCGCGGTCCGGTCGGCGAAGTACACCTGGTAGAGCACGCTGCGGTGTTCCGGGATGAGCTCTTGCAGCGCATTGGCCACCGACATCGATGTGATGACGTCATCCGAGTGGTCTCCCACGATGCCGACTCCGATGCCCGCGGACTCCTCGACCTCGTCGGGGCGAGCCCTGCGGGCACGGATCTTGTCGATGGCGATGTTGCGCGCCACCTTTGTCAGCCAGCCCCAGGCCGAACCGAGTTCGGGGCGGCTGAGCGCGTCAGCGTGCCGCCAGGCGCGCACCATCGTCTCCTGGACGATGTCCTCGGCCTGGTGTGGATCGGACATCATCCGGTTGACGTAGACGTGCAGAGCCGCGAAATGGTCCCTGTAAAGCTGGTTTACCACGGATTGCGGGTCGGGGGCGGGCCTGTACGGCTCGCTGGAGCGTGCCTTGTCCTCCCGGTGTGACGCAATGGAATTCAACATGCTGACCACCCTGGTCCGATCCTGCGAGCTGTCCGCGCGACCAGTCGACGGCGGCGTGGCGTACTGCGGTTGTGCTCGATCACTCGCTTGTACTTCTATGTTTCCTCTTGTACTGAGCCGGAAAATCAGTGAGCTCACGTACACCGCCAAATGAGGTAGAGAAGGGCAACTGATGGAACTTCTGCGGGGCGAATCCGTGACGCGAACGTGGTAGTCGCGGTGAGTGAGGGCCTGTGCCCAACGAGTTGGTCACAGGCCCTCACGCCTCCGGGTGCCGCGTGCGGTTGATTCAGCCACAGAGGCGGTCCATTTGGGGCAGTGGAGCGTGTTGGTCGATGCCCGGCTGCCGGGTGGCTTCGATGGCGATCTCGACCCTGGAGCGCGCCCCGAGTTTCGCCAGGATGTGCGAAACGTGTACCTCGATGGTGCGTCTGGAGGCGAAGAGAATTGCCGCGATGTCCGCGTTCGCGTGGCCTGCCGCGACGAGTCTGGCGACCCTGAGTTCGGTTGGCGTCAGGGCTTCCCAGCCGGCGGTCGCGTTTCTTCGGCGTGCACGCAGCCGACGCATACCGTGCGGGCGCAGCCGGGAGTCGGCGCGCAGCAGGTCCCAGTTGGCGCCCAGGTCGGTGTAGATGCGAATCGCTTCAAGGTACGCCGCGCGGGCAGCGCCGAGATCGCCGTTTCTGGCGTGCAAGACGGCGCAATCTTCTAGTGCCTGAGCGAGTTTCGGGGGTTGGTCCATCCGTCGGTATGCGTCAACGACGGCGTCGATCAACGCCGGATCGCCCTCCAGCATCCCCCGGCAATGTCTGGCTGCCGTAACGATGGCCGGCGCTGACCCGTGGGCGGAATCGGCTTCGCAGGCTTCCGTAGCCCGTACTGCCGTGTCGCGGTCATCAAGCTCCAGCGCGAGTCGGACCAGCAGCGGCAGCCAGGTGTGCCGGGTGCCAGGGTGCTCATCGCGGGCCAGCGCAGCGCCCAGGGCTGCCGCGGCATCGTCTTGACGACCATCCCTCTCATACAACGTCGCTAGTGCCAGCAGCGCGAACTCCGTGCATCGGTCTGGGCTTTCGGTGACTGCGGAAAGATGTTGCGCCATGATGTCGCGTTGGTCGCGGTGACTTGCGATGACCGCTGCCAGGCAACGCAGTCGCGATTGCTGCGGGGCGGGCATCCCGTCGTAGCACTCCATCGCCGCGTTCAGTTCGGCCACCGCTTCGTCCCACCTGCCGGTGACATGGAGATGCTCGGCGGCGGACAGCCGCGCCACGCCGCGCTTGGGCGAGGTCCCGTAATGTTGCGCGATGGCTTGTATTTCCCGCACGGTCTCCTCGGCCTTGTCGACCTTGCCGAGTTCGAAGAGCACGCCGCGAAGGTCGACCAGGATCAGCAGCCGCTGATCGGTGGACTCGGGGTCGTTGCCCAACTCGGACAGTGCGCGCTCGAAATTGGCTGCCGCCCCAGCAAGATCACTTTGTTGGACCGAAATCAATCCGGTCACGTGCAGTGCTAGGCCGATCGCGAACGGGTCGCCGGCCTCCCGTCCGATGTCCAGTGCCCGTCGGGCCGCCGTTTCCGCGGTCTCGACCTGGCCGAGGGAAAGGGTGGTTCTGGCGCGCAGGCCGTGCAGTCGTGCGGTCCAGCGACTGGCCAAATTGGTCGTCCTGTCGGCGTTTCCGGCGCCGATGGCGTTTTCGACCACGGTCCGGGCCTTGTCGACCCTGCCCCCCATGGTCAGCGACCACGCGAGGAACCAGCTGGTCTCGGCAGTGATCTCGGCGTCTCGGCTGCCGGCCAGGATTCCTCCGGCCAGTTTCTCGGCTTCCTCCGTGCGGCCGAGTAGCAGCAGCGCCTCGGCCAACCTGATCCGCAGCGGTTCGCGTCGCGGGTCGTCGGGATCCAGTGCGTCTGAAGCGGAGGTGAGCAGGTCGACCGCCAGTTCCGAGGCGCGGTGGGCCAGCTTGTGGCCATTGTGCAGGAGCCAGTCGACGCCCCACTCGTCGACGCCGACGGCGGCCTCCCCAGGTAGGGCAGCACGCAGGTGCTCGGCGATGTACTCGATCCTGGCGCCGGTTGGGAGGAGTGCGCGGGCGGCCTGGTTGTGCAGTGCGAGTCGGAGCGGAGTCGGGATGTCTTCATACAGCGCCTGTCGGACCACGCTGTGCCGGAATTGCAGTTGGGCACCGATTGCGACCAGAACGCCGGAGGTGAGTGCTTCTTCGACGAAGCCGACCAAGTCGGTCACCGATCGGCCGGACATCGCGCTCAGCTCGGTGACGGAGAACGCTGGGCCGAGAAGCGCCGCCAACCGCAACACTTCCCATGTGCTGCTGCCGCTGACGTGACGCAGCTGAGCAGAGATGGCCCTCGTCAGGGCCTCGGGCATCCCCGCCAATTCGGACGTCAGCTCGACGACGTTACCCGCCGACCGGGTGAGGTGGCCGTCACGTTGCAGGGAGTTGACGATTGCGTGAACATAATAGGGGTTTCCTGCCGCACCCTGCAGTATCTGGCGGAGCGTTGAGCCGACCGCGTCGGCGTCGAGCAGCTGCCCGGCCAGTTCGGCCGCCGCTGCTTCGTCGAGTGGGCCCAGCGTGATGACCGTGTTCCGCATGGCGGTCTGAACGCGACGAAGCAGTGCCAGGTCGGGCCGGTGCGGGGCAGGGCCGCAGGCGGCGATCAGCAACAACGGCAGGTGGCTGATCATCCGGCCCAGGCGGTGCCAGGCGAGGAGGCTGGCCGGGTCGGCCCACTGCATGTCGTCGATCACGAGGATCACCGGTGCAGTGGTGCACATGCCCTCGATGAGTACCAACAACCGCTCGATGGCGGCCGCTGGTGGGTCGGCACCGGCGCCGGAGAGCATGTCACTGATGGCTCGCTGGTCCGGGTCAGGCGAATTCGGCGTGATACCAAGGCAGTCGAGCACGACGCGCAGCTCGCGACGATGGGCGAACTCGTCGGCGGTTGCCCGCAACACCTGGCAGCCGAGTTCTTCGGCGCTGGCCAGCCCGGCTGCCAGCAACGCCGACTTGCCGATGCCCGTCTCGCCGTCGATCCATACCGCCGCGCCGCGTCCTTGTACGACCTGGCGGACTGCGTCCTTGAGGCGCCGCACTTCGTTGTCGCGGTCGACCAGGACAGTGCCGTAAGCGAAAGACTCCACGACCCGCTCCTTGCTCGACACTTGCCGTGCCATGCTCCACATGGCTTGCACCGCAAAGATTCAGCTGTGTCGCACAAGGGGTCAAGCTCGAGAGGTGCCCTGGACGCGAACTCTGCCCCAAAGGGCCGCGATCGGTGACCGTTTAGCCTGAGGTGTCTTGTTGGGTAGTCCTTTCGTGTTCTCGGTTGCTCAGGGCTTCGGATTCGGACCTGCGCAGCACCCGAACATCGCAACCCAAGTGTTCTATTTATCGCGCGGGTTGCCGCCGGTGGCATAACTGGGGCGTTCCTGAGCTGCGGTCACCGGCGCAGGTGCGACCGCATGTGGTGATAGGTCGGATTGCCCGATCCGCGCGTCTTGTTCGTCGGTTGTCGAAACGGCCTCCTGCTTTTGCTCCGGCGGATTGGTGGCTTGGTCCTGCGGCGTTTCGGCGGTCCACGCGGAGCGCCAACCGCGATTGCGACCGCGTCGGATGACCACGGCTGCTAAACCGCCGACCACGAGTGCGCCGATCATCAGGAATGCGAGGGTCAGCGCAATCTGCACCGGTCGGTGGTCGATGACCGGAACTGGCGGCAGCTGGAGCGGCGGGACCCGCTCGGACAGCGGCTTGTCGCCGGATTCCTCCGGAAGCAAGGTCGACAGCGCGGCGTAAGGGTCGACAACGCCGAACCCCAGCGCGCGGTCCGGAAGCGTGGATCCAGGGTGGTCGGCCGTGGTCAGCATGCGGTGCCGGACCTCGGCGGCGGTGAGCGTTGGGCGGTAGCTGCGCACCAGCGCCGCGGCACCCGCCACGAAGGCGACGCCGATCCCGCCGCCGGAGGCGATGAAGTGACCGGATCCGCTCGGGGCGACACTCAGCACGTTGTTCCCGGGTGCCACCAACGCGGGTGTCACGGGAGACGGGGTGTTCGACTTTTGAATAGGCGCGCCTGTCTCGTCGATCCCGGAAACCGCGAGCACGGAGGGAAATGCGGCCGGGTAGGGGGTTTGGCCGTTCTCCACGTTGATATCGGCCGCCGCGATGACGAGCACGTCACGTGTCGCCGCGTAATCCACGGCCGCGCGCAACTCGGCGGCGGGGACGGGCGTCGCCAGCGACACCGCGACCACCTTGGCGCCGCCATCCACCGCGAGCCGGATTCCACTGGCCAGCTTGGCGGGGTCGACCTCGTTAACATTCTCGGCCGCCCGGATCGGCAGGATTTCGGCATTCGGCGCGATACCGGCAAATCCCACCCCGGGGGTCGGTTTGGCCGCGATCAGGCCCGCCATGAACGTCCCACGGCCCGCGCAGTCGTTGTTCGCCGGACCGGAAGAAAGCAAATCTGTGCCCGGCCGCACCCGGCCTGCCAGTGTCGGCGTCGCCGCGCTCACTCCGGTGTCCACGACACCCACCAGCGTCGAGCCGCCCGTGTCGAGCTTCCACGCCAGTTGTGGCGCGAGCCGGCGTTGCGACCACGGCACCTCGCGCACGATGTCGTTAGCGGGCGCGGCGCACTGGCCGGACCCCGCGGAAACCGGAGCCGGCACGGTGACGAGCCCGACAAGAACCAGCAGCATGGTCGCCACCAGCCTGGACTGCCTAAGAACTCGCGCGCCGCGCGATTTCAACGGGCTTGACCGATCGCTCACCGGGGGCTCCCGACGGTTGCTTCGGTCGGTTCCAGCCAGGCGGTTTGGAGCAGTGTCGCGTTGCGCCGCGTGACGAGATGGGCACGGCCGGGGGGGAGGTTGCGGGGGCGCATTCCGTTGAGGAGCGGCATTTCCGTCGGGGGACAGGACAGCGCGAGGTCCGGCGTGTTGGATTCCTGCATGCGGCGTACCACCGAATCCATCGAGATCCGGCCGGAACCGGCCGCGCTGCGCGCCAGGATGACGTGCAGACCGATGTCGGCGGCTTGCGGCAGCAGTTCCAGCAGCGTGTCCAGCGGTCCGCCCATCGGGGTGATCAGCAGGTCGTAGTCGTCGATGAAGATGAACACCTCCGGACCCGACCACCAGTCCCGGCGCTGCATCTGCTGCGGCGTGATGTCCGGTCCAGGCAGCCGTTCCCGCAGTTCGGTCGTGGTCGGGCCGATGAGTTCGGCTGCCGCGGCGGACGAGAAAGCGAAGCCGCGACGGTAGGTGTCCGGAACCGCGTCGAGCAGCGCCCGGCGGGAGTCGATGAGGATCACTTCCGCTTCACCAGGTGCGTAGTTCTTCGTCACCGCGTCGGCGATCAGCCGTAGCACGGCAGTTTTACCGCTGGCGGTGTCGCCGAGCACCGTCAGGTGCGGTTGCTTGGAGAAGTCATGCCAGACCGGCTGCAGGTCCGATTCGCCCAGTCCCAGCGGCACCCGCAACTGCCCCTGCGCCGCGGGAAGTTCGGC
This sequence comes from Saccharopolyspora sp. NPDC000995, assembly GCF_053599315.1. Classification (NCBI taxonomy): domain Bacteria; kingdom Bacillati; phylum Actinomycetota; class Actinomycetes; order Pseudonocardiales; family Pseudonocardiaceae; genus Saccharopolyspora; species Saccharopolyspora sp. NPDC000995. The sequence goes on along the minus strand of NZ_JBSFLZ010000120.1, from coordinate 11,624 downwards.
GGCCGGCAGCACAGCGGGCAGCATTCGAACCGGGGGTGCCGGCGGCCCGTTCCAGCTGTCGGCGACCGTCTCGGCGAGGGAGCGTGCAGCCTCGGAAAGATCGTCGGTGCGCTGCCAACCATCGATGCGCGGCACTGCGGCCAGGAAGTGCAGCTTGTCGGGGGTGAGGCCGCGTCCGGGCTGCTTGGGCACGCCCTGCGCGGCGCGCATGTCGATCACCGAGTCGATAGCGTCGCCCAGCCTCAGCTCCAGCCGGGTGCCGAGCTGGTCGCGCAGTTGGCTGTGGATGTCCGACCACCGGGAGGTCGTCAACACCACGTGGATTCCGTAGGTCAGACCGCGCGCGGCGATCTGCCGGATGGTTTCGTCGTGCTCGTCGAAGTCGGCTCGTACCGTTGCCCAGCCGTCGACAACCAGGAACACGTCACCGAACGGGTCGTCGGTGATCCGGCCGTCGCGGCGCATTGCGCGGTACGCGGCCATGTTCTCCACGGAGTGCTTGGCGAACAGCTTTTCCCGCGTGGTCAGCACACCCTGGACCTCCGCGACCGTGCGGCTGACCCGCTCGGTGTCCATCCGGCCGGCCACGCCGCCGACGTGCGGCAGCTCGCTGAGCGTTTGCAGGGTGCCGCCGCCGAAGTCGAGGCAGTAGAACTGCACCTCCCCCGGGCTGTGGGTCAGCGCGAGTCCGGCGATCAGCGCGCGTAGCAGCGTGCTCTTGCCCGACTGGGTGCCACCGGCGATGCCCACGTGCCCGCCGACTCCTGACAGGTCCGCGAGGTAGAGGTCCCGGGCCTGCTCGAAGGGCTTGTCGACCACGCCGACGGGTACCGTCAGCCGGCCGCGACCCTGCCAGCCGACCGCGCTCAACCCGAGCTCCGGGTCGGGTGCCAGCGGCGGGAGCAACTGGTCCAGCGTTGGCGGGTCGGCCAGCGGCGGCAACCAAACCTGGTGCGCCGGCGGTCCTTGACCGCGCAGGCGACTGACCGCCACCTGCAGCAGCGTCTCGGTCGGCTCGTCGGCGTCGGCCTGCGTCTCGACCGGCTCCGGCTGGACCGGCTCCTCTTCCCGATCGGGCAGCCGAGCTGCCCCGAACGGCACGACCTGGCGCCGTACTTCCTCCTGGCGCTGTTCGACGGTGCGCCGCTTGAACGGCGCGGATACGTAGGCGGCCTTGAACCGGATCAGCGTGGCAACGTCGGAACGCAGGTAGCCGTTGCCCGGCGCGCTGGGCAGCTGGTAGGCGTCCGGGACACCGATCACCGAACGGCTCTCCATCGCGGAGAACGTGCGCAGGCCGATCCGGTACGAAAGGTGGCTTTCCAGCTTGTGCATGCGGCTGTCGTCGATGCGCTGACTGGCCAGCAGCAGATGCACACCGAGTGAGCGACCCAGCCGGCCGATCATGACGAACAGCTCGGAGAAGTCCGGGTGTGAGGCGAGCAGCTCGCTGAACTCGTCGACCACCACGAACAGACTCGGCATCGGATCCAGCGGCGCGCCGGCGGCCCGGGCTTTCTCGTAGTCCAGCAGAGAACTGTAATTGCCCGCGCTGCGAAGCAGTTCCTGCCGCCGCACCATCTCGCCCTGCAGCGCGTCCTGCATTCGCGTGACCAGCTCAGCCTCGTCGGCCAGGTTGGTGATCACCGCGGAGGTGTGCGGCAACTTGTCCAGGCCGAGGAACGTCGCGCCACCCTTGAAGTCCACCAGGACGAAGTTCAGGAACTCCGACGAGTGCGTGATCGCCATGGCGAGAACGAGCGTGCGCAGCAGCTCGCTCTTGCCCGAGCCGGTCGCACCGATCAGCAGGCCGTGCGGCCCCATCCCGCCTTGGGCGGATTCCTTGATGTCCAGCTCGATCTTGGTGCCGTTCTCGGCGATGCCGATCGGCACCCGCAACCGGTCCGGACCGCTGGTCCGGGGCCAGACCTTGGCCGGGTCCAACTTGTCCATCTCGCCGACGCCCAGCAGCGCGCCGAGGTCGAAGTCGGTGACCATCGGCTCGACGATGTCGGTGGTCGCCCCCAGCCGGAACGGCGAGATCGTGCGTGCAAGGGACTCGGCCTTGCGCATGCTGAGGGCATCGGGGGTGGCCAGCTTGGTGCGGACTTCGTCACCGGAGCGGTCGTTGCGGATCATCTCCAGCGCGTCCGGGGCGACATCCAACCGCAGTACAGTCCGGTTGGCGGGGCTCGGCCAGCTGTCGACCAGGTTGAGCAGGATGGCATTGCGGAACCCGGTGCCCATTATCCTGGACTCGCTGGGCAACTCCACACCGTCGACGACCACCACCACATAAGGCTCGTCCCGAGACGGCGACGTTCCCGATTCGAACCTGCCCCGTTCGCCCAGCTCGTCGGCGAGCAGTGCATCCAGGCCGGCGGCCGAGTCGGCTATGAGCCGCACGTTGCCCGCGCCGTCCTGTTCCGTGCCGTGCTGCGAGTGCGGCAGCCACTTCACCCAATCCCATTCCGCCGCTCGGGTTTCGCTGGTGCATATTGCGACCTTCAGGTCATCGGGGGAGTGGAAGGTGACCAGTTGCGCCAGCATCGCGCGCACCAGCTGCCGACCGGCTTCAGCGTCCCCGCGCATCTGCACCTGGGCGAAGCCGCGCAGGAAGATCGCGGTCGGCAGATCGTTGATGGTGTTGTACGCGCGGATGAAGCGCCGCAGCGCCCGCGCCGACAGTGGCTCGAGGTCCTCCACCGGCTTGCTCTGCGGCGGCGTGATGGTCATGGCCAGCTTCTGCGGGATCAAGCCGATCCGGATCTCGGCGAAGTCGGCGTGTGAGATGCGCCGCTCCCACAGCCGCGCGCTCATCGACACCGACCACAGGGCCGCAGGATCCGGGTGCCGCCACACCAGCGCAGTGCGCTGCTCGGCGGCGGTGGCGCGCACCTGTTTGCGGGTTTGCCCGAGATAGCGCAGGTAGTCGCGGCGTTCGCCGCGCATGCGGCGCTTGCGTTCGCCCGCGCCCCGTGCCATCTGCCCGAACCCCATGGCCAGCATCCCGACCGACATCAGTGAGACACCGATCAACGCCATGCCGCCGCTCTTGCCCATGAACATCAGCATCATCGCGCCGGAACCGAGCGCCATCGGCAGGTACATGAGCATGCCGCCGAAGCCCCCGCTGACCGATTCGGACAATACGGGCGGTTCCTGCAGGGAAAGCTCTCCGCTGGGCATGTCCGGCGGCTTCTGCCGTGGGGGTCGGCGGAACAACGTCACGCTCACCGCACTCTGTCCCTTCTTGCCGCTGCTGCTGGAGCGGGCCGCCGTGCGGGGGACTGCGATTTCAATGGAAAGCGAGGTCGGCGATTCCCGTTGAAGTCGCGGCACCCCTCACGGGGCAACCCGGCTCGGATTTGTCTGCTGTTGGTTGAGACACGGATGCGGACGTCTCTGCGGATCTGCCCGTTGTTACCCAACTTCGTTCGCATCGGACCGTTGGGGTGAACTTCCGGCGAGACGGCTGCGTGTTTTGGGCATGACGGGAACAACGCAGCCCACGGTCGGCGCCGGCGAGGTGTGCCGCCTGACGATCTACGGCCCCAAGTCGCGCATCGAGTTAGCGGTGCCGGCGCACGTGCCGCTGGCCGACCTGCTGCCGACCTTCCTGGGACATCTCGGCCAGGAGTTGGGCAACGCCGGACTGCAGCACGGGGGCTGGGTGCTGCAGAAACTGGGCGAGGCGCCCTTGGACGAGGACCTCGGCACGGCCGCGCTCGGTCTCTACGACGGCGACATGCTCCACCTCCGGCCCCGCAGCGAGCAGTTGCCGCCGGCGGACTTCGACGACCTCGCCGACGGGGTGGCCACCGGAATCTCCGAACGCAAGGATGCCTGGCGGCCGGAGCTGACCCGGCGGTTGTTCCTCGGATTGGTCGGTGTGGTGCTGGCTTTCGGGCTGCTGCTGGTGCCGACCATTGGCGTCGGCCTCGGCGTCGCTCTCGTGGCCGGCGGTGTGGCAGTGCTCCTGGTGGTCGGTGCCGCTGCCGCCTCCCGTGCGGCTGGCGACAAGGGCGGAAGTGTGTTGCTGTCGGCCAGCGCGATCGGCTTCGCTGCCGTGGCGGGACTGGCGTTGCCCGTACTGTGGCGGTCGCTGTTCGAGGCCCCGGGAGTGCTGACCGCTCCCTCAATTCTCTCGGCCGGGTGCTGCGTGGCTGTAGTCGCGGTGCTCGGAAGACTTGCGGTAGGCGGCGGTTCGGACTCCGGCTTCCTCTCCGCCGGGGTGGCCGCGATACTCACGGCTATCGCCGGCGGGCTGTCCCTGTGGGATGTGATCGGTGCGAAGGGCGCCGCGGCGATCGTACTCGCCCTGACATTTATGCTCGGCATGCGTGTTCCGCTCCTCGGCGCCCGCATGGCTGGTCTGCGCATACGGCCGCTGCCCGACACGGCCGAGGAGTTCCAGCAGGACGTCGACCCCGAGCCGAGCCGGGAACTGCTGGCCAGCACGGCCCGCGCCGACGAGTTCGTCACCGCTATCTACATCGGACTCGGCATCGTGGGAGCCTGCTGCCTCACGGTACTCGCGTGGAGCCCCGGCTGGGCACCGATGACACTGGCATCGGTGGGATCGGCGCTGCTCATGCTGCACTGCCGCGATTTGCTCAGCGCCCGGCAACGGCTCGCCGTGCTCACCCCCGGAATCGTCGGTGCCGGGATGGTGCTGACTGCCCTGTGTGCCTCCGGCCCACTGGCGCTGCGACTTTCCCTGGTTGGGGCGCTGATCGTGGTGGCTGCCCTGCTGTATGCGGGCGCCCGCACGCTGCCGGGACACAAGTTGCTACCGCACTGGGGCCGTGCTGCCGACTGGAGCCAGACCATTCTGGCCATCTCGATCATTCCCCTCGCGCTGGCCGCGATGGATCTCTACTCCCGGGTGCGTGCCGGATGGTCCTGACGCACAACAACCCAGATCAGTCGAAGGAGGTGTGCCATGCATTCGCGCAGTGACCAGGTCCAAGCGCACTCGTTCATGACCGCGCGGCTGGTTTCCGCACTGGTGCGCGCGGAGCCGGACATGGCCACCCCGCCGCTGCGGCGCACCCCGCTCGGCATGGTCATCGGGTTCATGCTGGCCGTGCTGATCGTGGCCGGGTTCGCAGTGGCTTCGTTGCTATCGCCAGGTGGCGCGACGGCGTGGACGCAGCCGGGCACGCTGATCGTGGAAAAGGAAACAGGCACCCGGTACGTGCTGGCCGACGGCGTGCTGCGTCCGGTGCTGAACCTCGCCTCCGCCCGACTGCTGCTCGGCGCGAACATGCAGGTGGCGAACACTCCGCAGTCCTCGCTGGCCAACGTGCCGCGCGGGACACCGGTCGGCGTCATCGGCGCACCGGACTCGTTGCCGGACCCCAGCGAACCCGCCGACGGCACGTGGCTGGTCTGCGCCGAATCCGTGGTGGATGCCACCGGCTCGCCGCGTCCGGTGCTCTCGCTGGGCGTCGGTTCAGCACCCGATGCGCTGCCCGTACCGGACGATAAGGCGGTCCTGGTGCGCTCCGCTGACGGAAACGAATACCTGGCGTGGCGCGACCAGCGAATGAAGCTGACGGCGCCGTGGGTGAGCCGGGCGCTCGGATACAACGACAACTCGGCCATCCGAGTTCGCGACGCTTGGGTCAACGCGCTACCCGCCGCTCCCGATCTCGGGGCGCCGCCGGTGTCGGGGCAAGGCGAGCCCGGCCCCGTGCTGGACGGTCAGCAGACCGTGATCGGCCAGGTTTTCGTGGTCAACGGCGTCGGGATGTCGGAACGGTACTTCATCCTGGCCAAACAAGGGCTGATTCCGGTGACCAAAACCGGAGCCGCGCTGGCGCTCGGCAACCCGGCAACCGCGGCCGCATATGGCGGCACGCAGGTGACGGCGCGGAAGCTCAGCTCGGCGGCCCTGGCGTCTGCCACGGTTTTGCCCGCACCTGAGGCGATGGCGGCATGGCCGCCTACTCCGCCGACTCTGATGGACGATCAGAGCCCGTGCGTTCAGTCCGTCACCGTCGGCGGCAACATTTCCCAGCGCCTGGTGTCACAGCCCAGCGTGTGGAACGCCGAAGTGGTCGACGGTCCTGGCTTCGTCCGCAACAAACTGACCGCGGACCGGATCGCGATGCAGCCGGGTAGCGGATTGTTGGTGCGAACCCTTCCGGCTCCCGGGGTGACCGGTGCCGGCCTGTACCTGATCGCCGAGCCCGGGGCGAAATTCCCGGTGCCGAACGAGGGTTCGGCCGCTGCGCTGGGCTTCTCGGGAGCGAGGGCCGTGGGGGTGCCCGCGAGTTTGCTGGACCTGCTTCCCACTGGTCCAGTGTTGTCCGGAAAGGGTGGGGGGTGACGCCGCTACATCGTGACAACGACAGCCCGGTATCGGGCAACGCCGAAATATCGCGGTTTCATTTCAGTCAATAGGGAGAAAAGAAATGAATAATGGACTCCCCGGAAGGGTGCAATACACCGGCTCCGGAAGCTTCTTCGGGCTCCAGGATCCTCAGTTGGCCGGTATCATCCAGGCCACCGACGATGCCCTGGCCCAGATTCGGGTGTTGAGAAACGGCGTGGTTGAGTCGTCTGGTGCGGTGTATAGGGCGAACCAGTCGCGTTCCGGGAAGATCCTCGAGGCTCGGTTCAACGATTGGGCGTCGGAATTCGGGCAGATCGAGAGCAATCTGACCACTCTGAACGAAAAGGTAAAGGGCCTGCGGCAGGTGTTGCTGCGTGCTGCTGATGAATCCGAAAGCCTAGCTGGCCACTGAAATCAGTTCTAAGTCGACTCCTGTGAAAGGGGAATGTCTTGTCTGACTTTCTAGTCAACCACACCAACTACGGCGACGCGAATAACCAACTCGCGATGGCCGTAAAACAGATGGGGCA
>NZ_JBSFLZ010000120.1:1923-4651 GCF_053599315.1 Saccharopolyspora sp. NPDC000995 | reverse complement strand
GCAGCAGAAGCTGGGAGGCGTAGTGATGGCTTCGAACGAGGTTGCTAACACCTTCCAAGACGGAGACCGTCGCAGCGCGTCCATCTTCTAAAGGAAGCGTTCGGCAGTGAATGCGAAGGCTCGGCCCGGGGTTGCCGCGCAACGCGCCTCGGGCCGAGCCGCCACACATCACCCGCGTAGCAGAGGAGGTAAGCCATGTCGGGTTCCAATGTTCCAGGTAAACCGATTACGGCGTTCGACCGGAGTCAGTACGAACGATTGATCAGGGCCATCGATGAGGTCGATCACGGGCTGGTCAAGATGTTTCTGAAGCCTGGCTCGGATATTCGGCTCGACTCCACGTTGGGCAGTAGGCTCAAAATCGGTAACTCGAGCTGGGCCGCGGTGAAGGATTTCACCACGAACGCCAACAACTTCGGCACGTCGGTTGACAATTTCAACCGGAAGTCCAGTAAGAGCTGGCAGGACTTCATCGATGCCCTCAACGAGGCCAAGGACATCTTCGAAGAAACCGACGACCTCGCGAAATACGGTGCCGAGAAGTTCTTGAACGAGTACCCGGAACTCGGGGGGTCGAGCGGCTCGTCGTCGTACGGGGCCACCCCCGATGCTGGAAGCGGTGGCGGCAGCGACGGCGGCAGCGGTGGCGGTGGCGGCAAGGATGGCGGCAAGGGCGGCGGCAAGTAGCCGCCGGTCTTCGCCCGCATCGTGATCCGTCAGCATTGCTCGGAGCGCATCTTGAATCCTCCAAACGCACCTGACCACTGGGGGATTCAGTTTGGTTAAGCCGCCGCGGCTTTTCCTGATGAACAGGCAGTTGCCCCAACCAACCAGTCGAACGGCTTGTCGCCGGTGATCGAGGAGAGCCAATGGCTGAGAAGGAACCAGCCCTGCAGGTCCCCGACAACACCCACTTCTCGGAGTGGGGCATCGGAGAGGTACTACTCGCGCTCACCGGCGACCAAGTCGACTTTCGAACGGCGGCGAATCAGAGCTGGATCAAGTTCGACTCGGAGGCTTCGGGAGGGTCGTGGGACAAAAGTAAACCGAATTCGGCGCCTATCCAGTATCACGCCTGGGACCAGCTCTATTACGCGGCTAGTTACGACACCGACGCATTAAAGGCGTGGGAAGACCTGTGCCTGAAGATGGATACCATCGCCAACGACTTGGCCACGGGACGGCGCGGCTCGCTGGATACGCTATCCGTTTTCGAGGCTGAAGAAAAAGCCAAGATGTACGAGGAATTCTTGAAGTATTCGGCCTCGGATTTCCGCGCCTGGGCCAAGAACCTCGACCAGGACGGCTCGAAATTCAAGGGGAAGGCGGCGTCGGTGATCCAGCGCCGCATGGACACCTATGCAGATGCGCAATTAGACGTGCATAAGCAGGTCACCGACAACAACGGAGTCCGGGTGTCCAAGGCTTTGGGTGACCTGAACTACCAGCTGAATGCGGTCATAGCTGCGATCACTACCACCTGGTGGCAGGTCGGGAGTAAACTCCGCGGGCTTCCTAGGCAATCGGCGTATTCCAGTGCGTCGAATGTGACCAAGTTTATTACGGAAAATGGCTTAGTTGCGCCCAAAGCGGCTAACCCCAACTATGCTCTGGACGATATAGTCGATACTTCGGACCGGGACACAGCGGAGGAGTTCATTCGCAGCTGGCTGGCTAGTACCGACTACGGGAACGTCATGACCGCGGACGCCTGGAACAAGATGAACGACGAGATCAACAAGAAGATCTCGTCGGCGCTCGACGAGCTGGACACTGCCGCGCGAAGCGCCATGGCGGACCTGAACCGAGTTATGGTTACCGCTACGACCGCCCTGACCGCACTGGTCGAGCCGACGCCCAGCAACTCCTCCGGCGGTGGTTCCAATATTCCGAAGCCGGACGGGGGTGGGCCTAAGCCGCCGCCGATGCCGGACCCCAACGGTGGTGGGTCTAAGGGCGGCGACAAAAAATGGAAGCCGCCGCCGGTGCCGGACCCCAACGCTGGCGGGTCTGGGGGCGGCGACAAAAAATGGAAGCCGCCGCCGGTGCCGGACCCCAACGCTGGCGGGTCTGGGGGCGGCGACAAAAATTGGAAGCCGCCGCCGGTGCCGGACCCCAACGCTGGTGGGTCTGGGGGCGGCGACAACGGGAAGCCGTCGCCTGGTTTCGATTCGAACGGGAAGCAGCCGGCGGACGGGGGTGCGCCGCCGCCAGTTCCGGCCGGCCCTGGCGGGGTGTTCACCAAGTCAAAGCAGCCGGGTGCCAACGGTGGTGGTCCCGGCGGGCTCGACGAAAACGGGAAGCCGTTGCCTGGTCTCGATTCGAACGGCAAGCCGTTGCCTGGTTTCGATTCGAACGGCAAGCCGTTGCCTGGTTTCGATTCGAACGGCAAGCCGTTGCCTGGTTTCGATTCGAACGGGAAGCAGCCGGCGGACGGGGGCGCGCCGCCGCCAGTTCCGCTCGGCCCTGGCGGGGTGTTCTCGAAGTCAAAGCGGCCGGGTGCCAACGGTGGTGGCTCTGGCGGGCTCGACGAAAACGGGCATCCGTTGCCTGGTTTTGATTCGAACGGCAAGCCGTTGCCGGGCTTTGGTTCGGATGGGCATCCGTTGCCTGGTTTTGATTCGCATGGGAAGCCGTTGCCGGGCTTTGGTTCGGATGGGCATCCGTTGCCTGGTTTTGATTCGCATGGGAAGCCGTTGCCGGGCTTTGGTTCGGATGGGCATCCGTA
>NZ_JBSFLZ010000120.1:0-1827 GCF_053599315.1 Saccharopolyspora sp. NPDC000995 | reverse complement strand
CGTTGCCTGGTTTTGATTCGAACGGCAAGCCGTTGCCGGGCTTTGGTTCGGATGGGCATCCGTTGCCTGGTTTCGATTCGAACGGCAAGCCGTTGCCGGGCTTCGGGCCGGGTTCCGGGGCCGGTGCTGGGGCCGGTGCTGGGGCCGGTTCCGGGGCCGGTGCTGGGGCTGGTTCCAGCTTCGGCGCTCCGCCGCCTTCCGGCCTGAATGCTGGTTCGTCGACCTCGGCCGGTTCGGGTCTGGGTGGTGGCACCGCTGGCCCGCCTGCTCCGCCTGCAGCGGTGCTCTCCGGCGGGTGGCCGGGGACGAACGGCAACAACGGCATGATGAGTCCCGGCATGATGCCCCCGATGATGGGCGGCATGGGCGGCATGGGCGGCATGGGCGGCGCGGGTAACGATCAGAAGGAACGCGAGCGGCAGACGTGGTTGTCTGAAGACGACGAGGTTTGGGGTGCCAACGACGCCGCTGGGCTGAGTGTGATCGGTCGGCCCGACGAGGACGGCTACGAGTTCGACGAGTCGATCGTGGCCGCCGGGCCGATTCGCGGGCCGCGCCAGCCGGCGCAGCAGCCTGCCGAAGACGAGCAGGAAGCGGAGACCGCAACCCGAAACGCGTAGTGGACAGTAACCAATCTCCGTGCCAGGAAAGGAGAGGTGCCATGTCTTCGCCCATGTTCGATGAGCTGGAGGCAGCGCTTGAGGAGCTTCGCAGTCAACAGAAGCGCATTCGCGAAGCTCAGCAGGAAGCCGAGCAGGAGACCACGTCCTTCCGGACCAAGGACCGCATGATCTCGGCCGTCGTCGATCACAAGCTGCGGCTGACAGAACTCAAGCTGTCGGGTTCGCGCTACCGCAACCTGGCGCCGGCCGAGCTGGCCAGCCGGATCGTCGAGGCGGTCCAGGCGGCGCAGGACGAGGCCGCGAAGAAGTCCATGGACGTGTTCACCAAGCTGGCACCGACAGCATCCGGTCCCCAGTTCGGTGAGGTACTCAATACCGAATTCGACCTGGACCGGATGTTCGAGGAGGCTGTCCGCATAGCGCAAACACCACTTTTCCCCGAAGACGCCAACAGGAGCGAGAAGAACGAGGAGGCGGAGCCAGATGTCAAGTGAAGACGGCACCTTTTGGGCCGACATAAACGGACTTAAGGCTAGCAAAGGTGGGGCTGAGGATCTCGCATCGTCCCTGACGGTCATACTCCGCAGCCTCAGGAATATTCGGGTGCAGGCTCAAACCGGCGCAGGAACGACGGCCGGAATCCGGAACCCGGTGAAGCAGAAATTGGACGGGCTTGACCAGGTTATAATGATCGCCGAAATGCTCAAAAAAACCTTGATGGATAAGGGAGAAGGCCTGGGTGACGCCGCTCAGCTCTATGGGAACATGAACGACGACGCCAATAAGACTGCCGACGCTCACAGCGCCCGGAAGTAGTCGAGTCACATTCTGTGATGTGCCCGCGTCGCGGGCAAAGCCGGTGCATCGGCACTACAAGGTCGATACCGGAGTCGGTCGTCGAGATCGGCGGGGCTGAGGCGGGTCCTACCGGACCCGCCTTGGCACCCAAGGGCGTTGTCCGGTAGGTCCGGGTTAGCGTCGGGCAACATGACCGGTTCGAACAGATTGCCCTTTTTTCTATCTCTTGCTACCCGAACGCGCATTCTTGCGAAGTCAATGATGTGCTGGTCTGACCAGGAAGACATAATACCGATCATTGTCGTTTCGCTTGGTTTGAGGGTTGGGTGGGTGTGATGTTTTCGTCGATCATGGTGTCGGAGGGGGTGAGGCGGCTTTTTCAGGTGTTGACCGGTGAGGATATGAC
>NZ_JBSFLZ010000119.1:0-21761 GCF_053599315.1 Saccharopolyspora sp. NPDC000995 | reverse complement strand
ACCAGCCCAGACGGTCCCATCAGTGGCAAACAGGTGGTCCCATGCTCCTGGCAAAACCGGCTCTGAGGTGGTCCCTTACTCCTGGCAGCCGACACTCCATCGGCACATCCGCTTGGGTATGTCGCCGAGGCCCGCGGCAACACGAGACTGCCCGCTTGTGGGGTGGTCTCCACCGACCCTACGCGGTGCCCCGGCTAGCGAGTCGACTCGAGAGAGCGCAGCCACCAGACCGGAGGTGATTCGGCTTGGTATACCCACACCGTGGGTGCCATGTGGTGGTGGTCATCCGCGCCATCGCGGACGGGACGGGCACGGACAGCGTCAACCGTCCAGCTCAGGGCCGAAGTGGCATAACAGGTCTTCCCACGATTCCGGGGATTGACAAACCCGCCGGAACGCGGTCCTGGCAGTAGTCCACGGTCGACCGCAGCAGGTCGGTCTGGCGAGGCGCACGTCCCAACGTCACCCGACCATCCTGCCAAAACGATCACCTCAACCGGGAAAGACACCCCAATCCTTAGCCACCCAAAACACCAGCCACCTAGGGGCCGTTTGCGTTCCAGCGACTGAACGACGCGCCCGCACCGCGGGGAACGGGCGCGTCCGCGTTCAGTCCTCAGATAGCACGCACGCCTTGAGCCTGCGGACCCTTCTGGCCCTGTCCGATCTCGAACTCAACGCGCTGGCCTTCATCGAGAGACTTGAAGCCGGTGCCCTGGATCTCCGAGTAGTGCACGAAGACGTCAGGACCGCCGCCATCCTGCGCGATGAACCCGAAGCCCTTCTCACCGTTGAACCACTTCACACTGCCTTGCGCCATGCCTGCATCTCCTCGCGGTGCCGTCTTGTCCCCACGGTGAGGCCAGCCGACTACCGAATACGAAGCCACAAGCATTGCACCCTACCCCTCAGCCAGCTAGAGCGGATGCTGAAATCTGCCCAGCACCGCAGACCTGCACCCCACCCACTGCCGCAACTCGGTCATCACAGGGCACGGCAATCAGTCCCGCGTATCCGCACCCGATGCCCTCTCATCAGCGCACAGCCAAACTGCCACCACACCGTCCTGCGGCACGCCCCCGACACCCCCGCAGACACGATCGCCACGGCCATCGACGACAACAACACCCCAAATAACACCTTCCAGCGGCACACAACTACGGCCGCGCCGGTCCGTCAGCTACGTCGAGAACACTGATCCAGAAGCGCTAGGGAACACAGGTTCTAGTATGACCCCGACCGGAAGCAACAACCGCGACCGTTTGGTCAGTTCTCTGAGCCGGTCACGAGCGTGCTTCATAGCCCTGTCCGAGGGCCAGCGAGCGAGGAACGTCACCGACCACTTGCGGTTCCGCCATCCGGCACTTCCGTCCAACCGCTGGCGTCAAGTCGCGTGGCCGCTTTCCCAGCTGTTCCCAGCAACCAGATCAGCAGTGAAAACGGGTCGGCCACCGGCAACAGTCAGCACGATGGCGAGCTCAGGAATCTCGACTGGGTCAGCGGTGAGGATGTCGCCGTCGAGAACCACCAGATCGGCGAGCAAGCCGGGCCGGAGCGCGCCCTTGCGATGCTCGGCGTGCTCCAGGTATGCGCCGGCCGTGGTCCACAACCGGATGGCCTGCTCGAAAGTGAGCCGCTGCCCGGGAGCGAGTTCGGCCAGCGGGCTCGGGGCCGCGCCGAGGAATGTCGCCAGCCCACGCCGCCAGTCTGGATAGGTGACGGGGGCGTCCGAGCTGTCCGCCGTGAGCACACCGGCCGCCTCAAGGGCACCCGCCGGAAACGCCCGAGCCCACCGGTCCTCGCCGATCGCCGCCGACATACCGGGGCCGGCGCTGCCCTTCATCAGCGAGCTCGTGATCACGCCGATACCATGCTCGGCCAAAACGGGCAGCGCCGCCTCCGACAGCAGGGTGCCGTGGATCAGTGCGTGCCGAGCCTGCGGCCACGGGTCCCGCGCCTGCGCGCGCAGGATTCCCTCAATCGCGGCGTCGGCCGCGCGATCGCCGGTGACATGGATCTGCACCTGGAGCCGGTGACGATGAATCGTCTCGATGATGTCCCACAGCTGCGCGCACCTGGCCTGGTCGTCCTCACCGGAGGTGAGAAGACTCCCGTGGCCGCCACACGGGTACGGCTGGTGCAGCCACGCGGTGCTGTGACTGGGCACACCGTCGGCGAACAACTTCACGCCACCGATGCGTAACCACTCGTCGCCGAGCCCGGTCGAGACACCCGAATATCGCAATGCGGTACGGATACCGTCCAAGGAGGTGCTCGGTGACGGCCAGTCCCAATGCAGCAGGGTGTTGACCCGGACCGACAGCTCACCTCGCCGATGCAGCGTCCCGTAGTCGCGCAGGAGCTCCGGCAGCACGACCGGGTCGGTGACGCTCGTGATGCCCAGGGAGTTGAGCTTCCGCATCGCGGCGATGATCGCGTCCAGCCGCGCCTGCTCGTCCTGCTGCGGAATGTGCCGACCGACGAGGATTCCCGCCGATTCCAACAGCAGTCCCGTCGGCTCACCGGCCGCGTCGCGCACGATCCGGCCACCCACCGGATCCGGGGTTTCCCTGTCGATTCCGGCTACGCGCAGGGCGGCCGTGTTCACCAGCGACGAATGTCGGGAGGCGTGGTGCAGGACCGCCGGGCGTGCACCGGTGACGGGGTCGAGCTGCGCGCGATGGGGCTGCGTTCCGGCGTGGAACTCGGCGATCGCGGCCTCCCGCCACCCCTCCCCGATCAGCCACTGACCGCCGGTGAGGCCCGGAATTCCTTCCGCCAGAGCCCTTTCCAGCGCGGCGAGGGAGTCAACGTGGCCTAGCCCGACCGAACGCAAGGACTCACCGAACATGGCCAGGTGGAGGTGAGCATCGTTGATCCCCGGTAGCACGCTTCGCCCGTCCAGATCGATCACCTGGGTATTTGGCCCGATGAGCTCGTCGATCTCCGTGCCGCCTACCGCGGCGATACGCTTGCCCGATACAGCCAGCGCGTCGGCGACCGAGAACTGATCGTCGACGGTGATCACCCGTCCGTTCCGGAGCACGAGATCCGCGGCTCGGGCCGGGTGGTGCTCGCGAGGTGCTTTACGCCGTGACAACTGCGCCCCCGAACATGGTGACATCGCGGTGGTCCGCCTGCTCCGGGTCGGCGACCACGGCCTGGTCCCCCGGATTCCAGGCTGCCACCACGCTTTGACCAGGTCCGGAGGGCAGCGCGGCACCGGCCAGGACCATAGCCGAACCACGCGTTCCGTCCGCGAAGCGCAGCCCGACCTGACGATGATTGCCGACGTAGACCACGTCGGTGATAGTGGCGCTCATCCGGTTGTGCCCAGAGGGCACTGGTGCCCCTTCGAGGTGGAGCGTCAGGCGTTCTGGGCGCACGACGACGACCGCCCCGGGCTGCTCGAGGCTGTGGAAGCAGTTGGACTCGCCGAGGAATTGGGCGACGAAAAGCGTTTCGGGGCGCTCGTAGAGGTCCGCCGGTGTACCGACCTGCTCGATCTTGCCCTCGTTGAACACGGCAATGCGATCGGACAGCGTGAGCGCCTCGTGCTGGTCGTGGGTGACGAAGATGAACGTCATGCCGAGCTCGCGGTGCATCCGGGCGATCTCGCGCTGCAGCTGGTCGCGCAGCTTCTTGTCCAGTGCACCGAGCGGCTCGTCCATCAGCAGCGCCTTCGGTCGGTAGACCACCGCACGGGCCAGCGCCACGCGCTGCTGCTGGCCGCCCGAGAGCTGGGCGGGCAGCCGGTCGGCGAACTCCTCGAGGTGGACCAGTTTCAGCGCCTCAGCCACCTTGTCCGCGATCTCGGCCTTGCCGAGCCCGCGCTGCTGCAGCGGATACGCCACGTTCTTCGCCACAGTCATGTGCGGGAACAGGGCGTACTGCTGGAACACGACGCCAAGGTTCCTTCTGTGCGGCTTGACTCGCGAGATGTCCTTGCCGTCGATGCAGATCGAGCCCGCGGTTAGCGAGGTGAACCCGGCGATCATCGACAGCATCGTGGTCTTGCCCGAACCGGACGGGCCGAGGAAGGTCATGAACTCGCCCGGGGCGATATTTAGCGAAACATCGTCGACGGCGGGGCGCGGCATCGCCGGATAGGCCTTGTTCGCGTCCTTGATCGTGATTCCGTGACCGCTGGTGGTTGCCTGGTCCATGGCTAATTCGCTTTCAGTTGCGCAGGGTGGTTCGGCCGACGGCGGATGAACTGCGGAATGATCAGCACGACCGTGGTGGCGACGACGATCAGGCTGGACGCTGCCGCGATCGTCGGGTCGATCTGGAGAGTGATCGAGTCGTACATCTGCACCGGCAGCGTGCGGATGTCCGGGGTCTGCAGGAACAGCGCGATCACTACTTCGTCGAGCGAGGTGACGAAGGCGAAGACGAAACCCGACGCGACACCGGGGAGCACGAGTGGGAGGGTGACGCGCAGGAACGTGGTCACGCGGTTCGCACCCAGGCTCGCCGACGCGGTCTCAACGGTGCGGTCGTACCCGGCGAGGCTCGTCCCCACTGACGTGACCACGAACGGCACGGCGAGGACCGTATGCGCGAGAACGAAACCGAGCGCAGTCCCGTTCAGCTGCCACCGCAGAAAGATCCCGTAGGTTGCCACCGCGACGACGATGCCGGGCACGATCATCGGTGCCATCATCGCCGAGCGCACGATGCCGGAGCCGCGCCAGCCCGCTCGGTTAAGCGCGAAGGCCGCCGCCACGCCGAGGATCGTCGCCGCCAGCGCAACCAGGAGTCCGATTTGGACAGAGGTCAGTAGCGAACGCATCCATTCCGAAGACGAGAAGAACTCCCGGTACCACCGAAGCGACCATTGGCGGGGCGGGAACTCGAAGGTCTGGGCGTCCCCGAAGCTCATCGGGATCACCACCAAAGTCGGGCCGAGCAGCAGCGCCGCGACAACCGCGACCCAAACCTTCAGCCCCCAGCCGATTCCGCTCTCACGCACGATCCACCGCCTTGGTCAGACCCGCCATCGGACGCGCGATCCGGGACACGACGAACAGCGCCAGCAAGGTGACCAGCAGCAGGACCGCACCCAGCGCGCCACCACCACCGAAGTCCAGCAGGTCGCTGACCCGGGTCTCGATCACCTGCGAGACGAGTGACTGCTGCGGAGAGCCGAGCAGGGCCGGAGTGATGAAGAAGCCCAGCGTCATGATGAACACGAGGGAGAAACCCGAGACCACGCCCGGAATCGACAGCGGCAGATACACCGTGCGCAGCGCCGTGAGCCTCGACGCGCCGAGGCTGGCCGCCGCGTTGAGCAGCTTCACGTCGATCGAGCTCATCGAACTGTATAGCGGCAGCACCACGAACGGCAGCATCACCTGCACCATCGCCACCGTCACCCCGGTCACCGACCCGAGCAACACCACCCCATCCACACCGAACGCGTTGAAGAACTTCTCAATCGCACCGCCGCGCTGCTCCAGCAAATACCAGGCGAAATTGCGGGCCATAACGCTGGTCCAGAACGGCAGCAGCACCAGCACGGTCAGGATTGCGCGGGCCCGTTGCCCGATCCTCGTCATGGCGAACGCGTAGGGGTAGGCGATGACGAGGGTGCACACGCTCACGATCAGCGCCGTCCGCAGGGTCCGGAGCAGGACCGTAATGGACACCCCGTCGTGCAGCAGGGCCAGGTAGTTGCCAAGCCCTGGATGGGGCTCGGTGAAGCTCTGCCACACGATGATGGCCAGCGGGTAGAAGAAGAACACGAGCAGCACGGCAGCGGCTGGAAGAAGCAGCCAGCCAGCCGCTGCCCGGAGTCGGCCGCGGCGGGCTTTCTCGGCGACGGCCGCGGTGGGAATCGTCACGGTGGTCATGGCCGGCTCAGCCCGCCAGCCATGCGGTGTATTTCCGGGTAACCGCGTCGAGATTCTGTCCCCACCAATCGGCATTCGCGTAGAAGGTGTTGGGCTTGTGGGCGTCCGAGAACGCGTCGATCTGCTGCTGGACCGGATCGAAGTTGGGCTTGATCTGCGCGCTGACCGGCTGGACAGAGGCCAGTTCGGAGAACTTCGCCGACTGCGGGGGTTGCGAGGTGAACGCGATGAACTTCATCGCCTCGGCCTTGTTCGGCGATCCCTTGGGCACGATGAGGTCGTCCCAGAGGACGATCGTCTTGTCCCAGACCGGAGCGAACGACGCACCTGCCTTGATCGCCTGATACGCCCGCGAGGACGGCAACAGTGCCATGTCGGCCTGGCCGTCCACCATCGCCTGCTGGATTTGGCCGTAGGTCTTGGCGAACGTGGTCACGCTCTTGATCGAGTCGAGCTTCTTCAGCGCGCGATCGACGTCCAGCGGGTAGAGCTTGTCCACCGGCACGCCATCGGCCAGCAACGCATACTCCAGCAACCCGGCCCCGATCTCCGGCGGAACGATCCGCTTGCCCGGATACTTCTTGAGATCGAAGAAGTCCGCGATGTTGGTGGGCGGGTTGCCGGCGAACTTCTTCGTGTCGTACATGAAAATCGTGGCGTAGAAGTAGGCCGGCACACCGCAGTCGTTCACCGTGCCTAACGGATACGGGTTCTTGTCGATGACGGTGAAGTCCAGCTTCTCCAGGTACGTGCCGCAGTACTGGGCGGCGGCCGACGCGCCGTTGTCGATGACATCCCAGGTGACCTTGCCGGCATCGACCATCGCTTTCATCTTGGCCTCGTCGGTCGGCCCGTCGTTGCGGAACTGGATGCCGGTCGCGGCCGTATAAGGTTCCTGCCACGCCTTCTTTTGGTTGTCTTGGAAGGCACCGCCGAACGAGACGAAGGTCAGTGATTTGCCGCCATCACCGGCGGGTCCACCGATCGCACAGGCCGTCAGCGTGCTCGCGGCGAGGGTGGCGATCGTCGTCGCCACGAAGAGTCTGTACCAACGCATGCTTACTCTGCCGCCTTTACATGTTCGATGAGGACCTCGGTGAGGATGTCCACCTGTTCTTCGGTGATGACCAGCGGCGGAGACAGCACGATGCTGCTGCCGGACGCGCGGACGATCACGCCGTCGGCGCGGGCACCGTTCTGGATGGGCGTGCTGTCCCGGTCGAGTTCGATACCGAGCATCAAGCCGACGCCACGCACCTCAACCACGTGGTCGAGATCCTCAAGCGGTTTGAGCGCATTAAACAACCGTTGCCCGAGAATCTTGGCCCGTTCGAGCAACCCCTCCGATTGCAGAATGTCGATGTTCGCCAGCGCCACCGCCGCGCCGACGGGATGCCCGTTGTAGGTGAAGCCGTGCAGAAACAGCGCGCCATCGGCGAGTTTGAGCACCCGCCGCCCGATGAGCACCGCGCCCATGGGGATGTAACCGCTGGTGATCCCCTTCGCGGTGACGATCATGTCCGGTTCGATGCCGAAGCGCTCGCTGGCGAACCAGTGCCCGGTGCGGCCGAATGCCGTCACGATCTCATCCGCGATCAACAGGATGTCGTTGCGCCGTAGCACTTCCTGCACCCGCGGCCAGTAGCCCTCCGGCGGCGGGACCATGCCTCCGACCCCGAGGACCGGCTCGCCGATAAACGCCGCGATCTTGTCGGCGCCGATCTGCTCGATGCGCTGCTCCAGCTCGGCGATCAGGATGTCGGTGGCGTTCTCGCCGCGCACCGCGGCTTGGGGCTTGCCGAGAAACTCGATTCCGGGGACGAGCGGCCCGAACCCGGCCCGCAGCCGGTCGATCCCGGTCGCAGCCAAGGAACCACCGCCCATCCCGTGGTAGCCGCCGGTCCGGGCCAGGATGACGGTGCGTTCCGGATTGCCGGCGTGTGCCTGGGCGAGCCGGGCGAGCTTGATTGCCGTCTCGGTGCCTTCCGATCCTCCGTTGGTGAAGAAGACCCGCTCGATGCCGCCCGGCGCCAGCGACAGCAGCCGCTCGGCCAGGCGGATCGCCGGCTCGTTGGAGTAGTCCCCGAACGAGGAGTAGAACTCCAGTTTCGCGATCTGCTCTGCGGCGACCTGCGCCAGCTCAGCCCGGCCGTGACCGACTGCGCATTGCCACAACCCGCACGTGCCATCCACGTATTGGTTTCCCGAAACGTCCCACAGGGTGGCTCCGGCGGCACGATCGAAGATCACCGGTGCAGCGGCCGAACCGATCGTTGTGTGCGGGTGGATCAGTGAACGCACGTCCAGCGCCGCCAGCTCCTGCGCCCGTTCGTACCCGGTGGTTGCCATGTGCTAGTCCCGTCTGCTTGTGTTCCACATCGAGATATTCTGTTCGCTCAATGCGGAACGACTGAACTTTAAGCTGAGCCCAGCAAACGCGTCAAGACGCTATATATACCCGAAACTTACTGAAAAGTGTGGATGTTGGTCGTTACCGGTAATCGCTTGATCTGTCTGATATCGCACACGGACTCCCGCATGACAGGACACACGCGTGATCCGGCACCTGACGCAGGGGCAGCAGCGAAGCCCGCGCTCTCAGGTCAACCGAAGGTGACGACGCAGCGCAGCAACCGAACCGCCGTCCAGCACACGGAGCTCCTCGGGCAGCGCGGCGAGGTCGATACGGACGCTGATCAAGGTATCGAGCTGGAGCTTTCCAGCCTGCCACAGTCCGACCGACCGGTGGAAGTCCTGCCGGATGTCGCAGGAGCCGAACACAGAGCCGATGAGCCGCTTGCCACCCGCGTAGAGCTCGTAGGCGCTGAATTCGACCGGCTTGTCCTTCGGATGCGCAAGCCGTCAATTCCGTTGTGCTCCAACACCGCTGCCCGCTGCCCGCATAACTGTTCGCTTTCACCTAATGATGGTCAAATGTCGTTGTCGCGGGTTTCCGGTCCGATCGCTGCGCCGAGGACGATCAGCAAACCGGCAACCTGACGTGCCAGGATCCGGGGTGGCCGGCTGGAAGTAGGACATCGCCGGCGCCAGGGCCACCACCGGCAAGTAGATGTCGAACTGGTCGACGAAGTACCCGAGCATGCCACCAAGCTGGGCCCGGCATCCGCGCTGCCGGTCGGTCATACCGGGTTCGCGGGTGGCCTGGTGCACCGGTACGGCGGTATCGGACATGGCAGGTCTCCCTTGACTTGCACTGATGTGACTGTCCGAGAAGCGGTCAGTATTGATAGGACTTCGTGCGCAGGTATTCCTCGACGCCGTAGCGCCCGCGTTCCCGACCGAAGCCGGACTGTTTGGTCCCACCGAAAGGCGCCGACGGGTTGAACTTGCCACCGTTGAGGTAGACGGTGCTGGCATTGAGCTGGGCACCGACCCGCTCGGCACGGGCGATGTCAGCCGACCAGACGGCGGCGTTGAGCCCGTATCGAGTTCCATTGGCCACCGCAACCGCCTCATCCTCGTCATGGACCGGGATGATCGCCAGTACCGGTGCGAACACCTCCTCCTGGGCGATCTCGGAGTCCGGGTCGACCTCGGAGAAAACTGTTGGGGTGACGTAAAAGCCCTCTTCCGCACCTTCGGGCGGACGGGGACCGCCGAGCAGCAATTTGGCGCCGGAGTCCGTCCCCGACGCGATCAGCCCATAAGCGCGCTCGCGCTGGGCGGCCGAGATGACGGGACCGAGCGTGGTGCGTTCGTCGGAAGGGTCGCCGACGCGGAAGGAACTGGCGGCCTCAACCGCGATCCGCTCCACCTCGGCCAGCTTCTCCCGTGGCACGATCATCCGGGACAGCGCGGCGCACACCTGCCCGCCGTTGGCATAGCAGTTGACCACCCCCGCCTTGACCGCCGCGTCGAGGTCCGCATCGGGAAGCAGGATCTGCGCGCTCTTCCCGCCCAATTCCAGCGCGACCTTCTTCACCGTCGCCGCCGCGAGCTCTGCCACCCGCCGGCCCGCCCGGTCCGAACCGGTGAAGGAGATCATGTCGACCTCCGGGTGCCGGACCAGCGCCTCGCCGACCTCGACGCCCGTCCCCGACACCAGGTTGAATACCCCCGGCGAGAACCCGGCCTCGTCGATGATCTCGGCGAGCAGGTACGGGCTGAGCCCGGCGACCTCGCTGGGCTTGGCAACCACAGTGCAGCCGGCGACCAGAGCGGGCGCCACCTTCAGCGCCAGCTGGTAGAGCGGGAAGTTCCACGGCGTGATAGCGCCGACCACGCCGATCGGCTCGCGGTGGACGCGGGAATTACCGATCTCCTCGACCGCCAGTAACTTCTCGATCGATGCGGCGGCGTCGTTGAAGGTGTGCATCGCGACGCCGAACTGGGTGTTCACCGCCTGAACGCGAGGCGTGCCGACCTCACTGATGATCGAGTCCAGCACCTCGTCGCGGCGTTTCTCCAAGCCGGCCGCTACAGCGCGCACCAGCTCGATCCGGCGGGACGCCGGAGTAGCTGCCCAACCGGGGAAGGCACGCCGGGCCGCCGTCACGGCGACGTCCACATCGGCGGCCGCACCCGCGGGAACGCTGCCGATGACCTTGCCGGTGGCCGGGTTCACGATTTCGATCGATGCGGTTCCGCTTGATGCGACCCAAGAGCCGTCGACATAGATGGTGTCGTGGACGATCACGCCTTACTCCTTTTTCGCGATGGTCATGCGGATCTTTGACAGAGAATCGCTGTCGGGGCCAGTCCGAATCAGGATTGAGCGGTCCGCCGCTGTTCGGCTGCGGAATGCGCTGGCTGGACGGAGCCGCGCTCCGCGCTCACCGCCAGGTGGTCGGTGTCCACACCGGCCCGAACCCGCTTTCCGATCACGAAGACGCAGGCTGCGCTCACCAGTCCGGTCGCGGTGAGGAAGAGGGCCACCGGTAGGTAGTTCCCGCCCTTGCCGATCAGCGCGACCGCGATGAGCGGTGCGATACCACCGCCGAGGATGCCTGCGAGCTGGTAGCACAGGGAAATACCGGTGAAGCGGACCTCGGCGGGGAACAGCGCGGCGGCGAAGGCGGGCAGCGGGCCGTAAACCATCGACCGGCCGATGTTGTAGAGGATCATGCCCAGCCACAGCAGCGCGACGACTTGCGTCGCGGCCAGCGCGAACAACGGTACGGACAACGCGGCCGTGATCAGCGTACCGGCCGCGATGACCGGCAGCCTTCCCCTTCGGTCGGCAAGCAACGCGGCCGCCGGCAACGCCACGATCTGCACGACGGCCACGAGCATCGTCCCGACCAGCAGCTGATTGGAGCTGAAGCCGAGGTGCCGGGTGCCGAAACTGGTGAGGAACGTTGTCGAGAGGTAGAACCCGGTGAGAGTGACGATCATCGCGCCGGTGCCGAGCAGCACACCCGCCCAGTGGTTGCGAAGCACGGTGCCGATTGGCAACCGCACCGGTGCCTTCTTCTTGGCTACCAACGGGCTTTCCTCGATCCGGGACCGGACGAACTGTCCGAACGCAATCAGCACGACCGACAGCAGGAACGGAATCCGCCAGCCCCAGCTGTGCACGGTGTCGCGGGGCAGCGCCTCGACCCCAGCGAACACGGCGGCCGCCAGCAGCAAGCCCAGCGGTGAGCCGACCTGAGCGAAGGAACCGAACAACGTCCTGCGGTGCGCCGGTGCACGTTCCACGCCCAGCAGAACGGCACCACCCCATTCACCGCCGACCGCGATGCCCTGCAGGAAACGCAGCACCACCAGCAGGATCGGCGCCGCGATGCCGACGGTCGCGTACGTGGGCAGCACCCCGATGGCGAAGGTGGAAAAACCCATCAGCAACAGGGTGACCAGCAGGACGTATTTGCGTCCGATCCGGTCGCCGAGATGACCGAAGAGAATGCCGCCAATGGGCCGGGCCAGGAAGCCGATCGCGAACGTCCCGAACGCCGACAGCGTCTGGGCCGTGGAGTTCAACGAGGGAAAGAACAGATCCCCGAACACCAGCGCTGCCGCAGTGCCGTAGATGTAGAAGTCGTACCACTCGACCATGGTCCCGACCAGAGATGCGGCGGCGACCCGGCGGAGTTCGCCGGCGTCGGTTCTTTCGGACATCGTCGTCCCTTTCACACTGAACTTCCTTGAGAGGTGTTGGGTCTATCGCGGTGGGAACTGATCGGAATTTGCTGCCGTGCGGGCAATGCTGTCGATCGAGTTGGTCGCCGGGGGATGACCAACTCGATCGACAAGGTTCGCGCTGAGACGGTTTCGGCCCCGTCGACGTGGACGCTGGCGGCGGGCAGCCGATCAGCTTTCCTTTTCCCGGTGGTCCCGCTGGTAGTCCGCCAGGTGGATCAGGTCCTGGCGGGGCGGTACGAAGATGTCGAGGTTCAGGCATGGGGCTTCCAGCGGCTCGATGTAGTGTTCCGAGCCGGCCGGCACCAGCAGCATCGAGCCTGGGACCATCTCGTGCGGCACACGGTCGATGTAGTAGTTGGCCCGGCCGCTGGCCAAATACGCCAGCTGGTCGAAGTCCTCATGCACGTGCGGATTGAGCTGCAATCCCGGCTCGACGTAGTTCATCACCAACATCACTTCGTCGGTGACGTAACCACGCCGGCTCACGCCCGGCCGCACTTGTTCCAGCGGCACATCGTCCCACCGCACGACCTTGCCGTAGAGATCCTTGCTGCTCATCGTCGATCCTTTCCGAGTGAGGAGAATCAGGATTGCGTCGCCTGCGACGTCGCCCCGGAATGTCCTAGTTGGACGGAGATGCGTTCCGCGGTATCGGCCAGCGCCTGCCCCAGCCGGGACTTCGGCCCCGCCGAAATGGCATCCGATGCACCGACGATCGCCAAAGTCGCGCAGATGACGCCCCGGCTGTCGAAGACCGGCGCGGCGACCGCGCGGACACCCTGCACGACCATCGAGTGCTCACCGAAACCGGTGCGGTGCACTTGCTCGATCCGCTCCTCCACCTCACGCCGGACGTGGGACGGAAGATCGGCGATCAACCTCGCCACGAGGTCACGGTCGGGCAGGTAGGCGAGAAACAACTGCGATTGGGCGGCGAACGGGGGAAGCTCACTGCCCTCCCGGACCGAGACGTGCACCAGCTTCTCGGCATCCTCCTGCACACGGGTGACAACAGCGCCCTTGCCACCCCAGAGGCTGAGCACAACCGTCTCGTGCGCTTGTGCGGCAAGATCCGCCATGTAGGGTGCGGCGACGTCCAGGACCTTGGAGCGGCGCATGGCCACCGAGCCGAGCTGCACCGCCAGCGGGCCGGCCACGAAGGTTCCGTCATCACGCCGCTCCACCAGTCCAGCCCCGGCCATCGACGCCAGGTAGCGGTGCGCTGTGGAACGCTGCAGCCCAAGCCCAGAGGCCACGTCGGTCGGGCGGATCGCCTGATCACGGGCCACCATCCGGAGAATCTCCGCACACCGGGTCACTGCCTGGATGTCGCCGTCTCGTTGTGCGGCTCGCTGGTCCAAGCGGGCAGGCACGCCCTTCTCCGGTCGTTCGGCCACCGATTCCTCGCCTCCTGACAGCCCCCGGGCTGTCCTGAATAACGCGAACTCATTCGCTCGATACGGGACGTGGGCAACGGTAAGCCACCCCGAGACACCGGTCAAGCGGTGACTTGTGAGTCATGGCGGGATATGGTTCCCGGAAATCAGAACATTGCGGAGGCAATCCATGACCGACAAAGAAGTCGATGACCTGCTGCAGGGCGCGGTCGATCTTCACGTGCACCCCGCGCCATCGCCGTTTCCCCGCGAACTGTCATTGCTGGACGCCGTGACGCAGGCCGACGAGGCCGGGTTCAAGGGCCTGATCGTCAAATCACATCACCACAGCATGGTCACCGACGTGCTGGCGGTGTCCGACGCGGTTGGCGGCTTTCCGATTCCGGTGCATTCAGGTGTCGCGTTGAACAACCAGGTCGGCGGGATCAATCCGTACGCGGTCGAGCTCGCACTCAACCTCGGGGGCCGGATCGTCTGGTTCCCCACCATCTCCTCCGGCAGGCACATCTGCGTGCACAACGAGGAGCTGAAATTCCCGCGCACCGCGAAGCCCTTCCGCAAGGACACCTCGACGCGCGTGCTCGACGACGACGGAGAGGTGCTGCCGGAGGTCCGCGACGTGCTCGGCCTGATCAAGGAGGCGGATGCGATCCTCTCCGGCGGGCACATGGGCGTCGACGAGCTGGACGCGGTGATCCGTGCGGCGTATGACCAGGGGATTCGCAAGATCATCGTCAGCCACCCGAACTTCGTCATCGGCGCCGACCCGCAACGCTGCCGCTCATGGGCCGATCTCGGGGTGAAGTTCGAGCACGAGTTGTGCATGTACGACAACCGGTCCTCCTTCTACCACTGGGAACTCGACGTCCTGCTCGATTACGCGAAGGTGCTCGGCATCGATTCGACCATGATCGGCTCGGACCTGGGGCAAGCCGGCAATCCCTTCCCCGTGGACGCCTACCGCAAGATCGTCCGGGGTCTGCTCGACGCGGGCGTGGACAAGGCCGACATCCGTACCATGATCAGCATCAACCCGGGGGAACTGCTCGGTGTCTGATCAGCAGCCCCTCAAAGACCGACTCGATCACCGGCCGGTCCTGGGAACCTTCCTCAAACTGCCCAGACCCGAAGTGGTCGAGGTGCTGGCCATTGCTGGTCTCGACTTCGTCATTTGCGACACCGAACACGGCCAGATAACCGAAACCGACGCGCACGCGGTGATCCAGGCCGGCCGAGCCGCCGGAGTCGCGGTCACCGTGCGCGTGCCGACACCGGATCGCGGCCAGGTCAACCGACTGCTGGAAGCCGGCGCGGCCGGGATCCAACTCTCCGGCGTCACTTCCGCTTCCCAGGCCACGCAACTGCGCGAGCTGACCAGCTATCCGCCGGCCGGAACCCGCAGCCTGAGCACCGCCCAACCGGCTGCCCGATACGGCAGCATCCCGCTTCCCCAATACCTGAGCGCCGCCAATACCGGCACCCTCCGGATCGGCCAACTCGAGACCGCCCGCTACGCTGATCCCCTGGAAGACATCCTGGCCGCGCTCGATCTGGCATTCATCGGTGTCATGGACCTGTCCGTGGATCTCGGCTGCGCCGGCGACACCGACGCACCACAAGTACGCACGCAGATCGAGCGGATCGAGACAGCAGCGCGGTCGACCGGCACTCCCCTCGGCACGTTCGCGGCGACCACGCAGGCCGCGCGAACAGCGCTTGACGCAGGCTACCGCTACATTGCACTCGCCTCCGACCTCGCGCTGCTCACCTCCGCCGCCCGCGCCCGGTTCGAAGGGCTGATCGACCATGGCTGATCTGACCACACACATCGCCGGCCTCGCGCTGAAAAACCCCGCCATCGCCGCGTCCTGCGAGTTCACCATGACCGAGCAGGGCATCCGCGCCTGCATCGACGCCGGAGCCGGCGCGGTGGTGGCCAAATCGATCAACGAGTCCCCGGCGGCCGCCAAACAACTAGACATCGCCGACTACACCCTGCTCGACACCGACCTCGCGCCCGTGAACTGGGGCACCGCCACCGGACGGGAGTCCCTGTTCAACAGGTCCGGTCTCGCCCAGACCACTGTGGACGAGTGGCTGGCCATGCTTCAACGTGCGCAGCGACATGCCGAGACCACCGGATCAAAGGTATTCGGCAGCGTCACCGTTGCCGGCGCCGACGGCGCCGCCGAACTGGCCAGACTGATGGCCGAAGTCGTGCCCGCGGTCGAAGTCAACATCGGCGCCCCGCACGGCCGCGAAGCCCACGCCGTCCGCCAACTCACCGACGCCGCCGGCGTGAAGCACTACGTCCGCACCATCCGCGCCGCGACCGACATCCCGCTGATCGTCAAACTGCCCGGGCAAAGCAGCGACATCCTCGGCATGGCGAAAGCCGCCGCCGACAACGGAGCCGACGCCGTCGCGCTGATCGGTCGACTCAACGGATTCGTGCCCGATCTGGACACCTGGCAACCCGAACTCGGGTCCTGGGGCGCGATCGGCGGACCGTGGATGCTACCGATCAGCCTGTACTGGGTCAGCAAATGCCGCCAAACACTCGGAGACCGGTTCCCGCTGGTCGGCACCAACGGCGCACGCGACGGCCTCGACGTCGCCCGGTTCCTGCTCTCCGGTGCCCACGCCGTCGAACTCGCCAGCATCCTGCTCACCAACGGGCCCGACGCACTCCGGACAACGATCGACGAACTAGCGTCCTATTTGGATCACAGCGGAATCGACTCCCTGAACCAGGTCATCGGCGCGAGCGTCCGCCGCGCCAAGACCTACGCCGACCTACCCCCGATCGACCCACCAAACCGCCCCTGGCAACGATTCCTTCCCAGGCACACCATCTGAAATCGCCGATGCCCTTGTTCCCGCTAAGGCGGGGCTCCCGCGCCCTGAAGTCCACATAGGAATTCCGCACCAGGGGGCGACGAGCCGCACGCGATCGGGCACGACCCTGCCCTTGCCGATAACCGCATCCGTCCTGGTGAGACGCGGCAGCCACGGCGTACGGGTAGGTCGACCGCAGCCCCTCACGCGAGCGCTCCCGCTGCTGTCGGAGGCCACGGCATGGTGATCGACTGTGCTGCTGCGACTGGCCTACCCGGGGTGGGTGTGACCAACGCGTTCGTGATGCTGCGCCTGCTGTCGATGAGTGACCGGGACAAGGACGTCGAGATCCGCGCCTTGCGCTCGCCCGGACCTGCGGCACAAGGTCAACCCAGGTCAATCCAGGCCCTACACCAAGCGCTTGAACAACCACATGAACTTCAGCGATCCCCCGGAGCACCCCCTTGCGTGGCCTGGCGACCAAGGCGTTCACCGTGCGCGGGTCGAGCAGCTCCGCCCCGCGATCGAGCGCATCACCCAGGACTCCTCGCTCCACTGAACAGTGGCCAGCAGATCGACCTGCTCGCCTCGGTAGCACTTCGCTTGCCGCTCACGGTCATCTGCGAATTGCTCGGCGTACCCGCGGCCGCGCGGGCCCGTCGTCGGTGGCGACCCATTCCACGTTCGTCACGTCGTCGCCCCGCACCGGCACGGCCCGCAGTTCCTTTTCCGGTGCCGACCGGCGCGCCGACGCCAGGGACGTCCGCGCTGTGGTCAGGGCAACCGCGAAGATCTCGTGCGTGCGGGGGCGCAGCAGCCGCACCAACTCGACGGCTTCGGGCCCGGTCTACCGCAGCCCACGCCGGTTGACGCGACCCGCGCGCTGCGCCAAGGCCGATCCGTCGGCGAGTTCGGTGACCATTGCCGCCAGGTCGAGGTACCAGCCGACCTCGCCGAGAACGCCACGCTGCGGGAAAGGGTGACCCGGCCCAAGCCGATCACGTTCGTGGAGCACAAGGACTGGTCAGCCAAGACGCCACGCGCGAGTGTGGCCGAAGAGTTGGCCCGTCGGCTCAGCCGTTTGTCCGCGGTATGTCTGGCACCCGCTATCGACATACGTGCCATACCCGCGGCAGCTACTATTTCCCCTGCCCAGCGAGCACGGCGCTAGGAGGAACAGTCGTGGTCGCTCGGATGATGAGTTCGGTGGGTAGTGTCACGCTGTCTGGTTCGGCGCCGGAGAGGATCTCGAACAGCATTTCCGTAGCGATGCGTCCTTTCTCGACCATGGGCTGGCGGATCGTGGTGAGCCCGCGGGCCTCGGCGTCTGGGGCGTCGTCGAAGCCGATGACGGACAGGTCAGCGGGGACGCGCAGGCCGCGTTGGCGTGCCGTGTCCAGCGCCGCGATCGCCATCGTGTCCGATGTCGCGACGATGGCCGTCAGGTCGTGGTCGTCGAGGAGTATTCGGGCGGCGCGGGAACCGGATTCGCGGTCGAACGCTCCTGCCTCCACGACGGGAACCTGTTCGAAGTCACCACCGGCGGAATCGAACGCTTCGCGGTAGCCCTCGATCCGCTCGCGGACCACCCGCTCAGTGCCCAAGGCGCGCCGGTCTGCGTTGACGCGGCCGTGAAAACCGTCCGGCAGGAGGCGTTCCGCGAGGATTCCGATCCGCTCGTGCCCGAGTCGAAGCACGTGCTCGAATTGCTTGCGGGCCGCGTCGCGGTCGGCGATGCCCACCAGGGGCACACCCGGGAGCAAGGGGGCGTCCACGATGACGACCGGGATGTTCCGCGAGCTCAGGGCCGGCAGGTCGGGGTGGTCGTCGGGGAGGCTGTGCACGATGACGCCGTCGACGAGCCCGCGCAGAGCCTGCCGACCGCGCCCGTTCACAGGGTCCGAGTCGTGGGGAAGCGGCAGCAGGGTGAGCGCCTGTTCACCGAGTCTGCCGCTGCTCACGACCCCTTCGAGCAGGAACTTCGTGGACGGGTCGGTGAAGGCGTATTCGAGGGTGTCCATGACCATGACTCCGATGGCGCCGATCTTTCTTGAGCGCAGGCTGGCGCCGACCACGTTCGGGCCCGCGTACCCCATCCGGTCCGCGGTTTCCAGGATGTGCTGACGCTGGCCCTCCGACAGCTTCCCCGGGCGACTGTAGGCGTAGGAGACCGCCGCCTGGGAGACCCCGGCGGCCCGGGCGACGTCCTTCATCGTGACCATTAGTGAATCTTCCTCGGCGAAGCGTCGAAATAGCAGGTGTTGACAGATGTGTTTCGCACCCCCCAGTATCGGTTAAACGTATCACCAACCAGGGAATGGGTCGCCAGTGAGTGAGTCCGAGCGCGATGCGCACGCCGTCCTGCTGCCCGTGGCGGGCGCACTGAAGATGGACGACTGGCTGCGGCAGCTGTTGAGCCGCGGAACGCGCTCAGTCTTGATCGGCGAGACACGCGCGGAGTATGTGTCCCGGGCGATGACGGCCGACCGGCGCGTCCGGGAATCGACGGAGAGCTTCACGTCCTTCACCGCGGGGATCGAGCGCGCCGCCGAAGGACCGGCGCTGATCGCGGTTGACCAGGAGCCGTGGGGGATCGCGCGACTGCACGATCTGGTTCCGGCGTTTCCAGACCAGGACGTGCTGGCGGGTCTGGCCGATGAGGAGATCTCCGCCGCGGCGGCAGGGGTGGGTGCCGCCGCGCGCCGCCTCGGCGTGAACATGTTCCTCTCGCCGGTCCTCGACGTCCTCAGCGGAGCCAACCCCTGGTTGGAGGGGCGAACACTGCCCTACGGCGAGGAAGAAGTGGGCCGAATCGGGGCCGCGTTCGTCGCCGGGGTGCAGAGCGCGGGGGTGATCGCGGTTGCCAAGCACTTCCCCGGCCACCCAGCTCTCGCCCAGGATCCAGCGCTGCACGACACGATGCTGACCGGAACCGGACCGGTGGAGGCGGCCAGCGGTCCCTTCGGGCGGGTGGTCGCGGTCGGCGTACGCGCGATCATGACCGGGCCAGTGGTCGTGGACGCGGTCGATCCCGACGAGCCCGCCTCGACTTCGGCCACCACCGTCGGCCTGCTGCGGCGGGAACTCGGCTTCGCCGGCCTCGTCGTAAGCGACGATCTGGACACCCCGAGCACGACGCGCGGGCGCTCGGTGCACGACACCGCGATGGCCGCCCTCGATGCGGGAGTGGACCTCCTCCTGCTCCCCGGCGGGCCCGAACTCGTGGGCCTCGCTGAGCAGATCGCTTCGCGGGCCCGGGTCGACGCGACCTTCGGCCATCGTCTGTCCGAGGCAGCCGAGCGAGTCCGCCAAGCCGCGAAAGCCGTCGAATCCGAACACCTGTTGTGAACGAACTACGCGGGAACCGAGATGGCAGATGTTCTGACCGTTAGAGCCGCGTTGGAGCTGGAGGTCTTCCAACGCACGGAGGTCCAGGTCCTCGCCGGCGAGGACCTGGACCGTCCGGTCCGCTGGGTGCACACCGGAGAGATCGCGGACATCCACCGCTTCCTCTTAGGCGACGAAATGTTGCTGACCGCCGGCCTCGGCATGGGGAAGACACCTGATCTTCAGCGGGCGTTCATCCGGCGGCTCGCGGACGCCCGCGCCGCCGTGCTCGTCGTCGAGCTGGCCGGACGCATGTTCGAATCGATGCCGGAGGCAGCGGTCGAGGAAGCCCGGGCCGTCGGGCTACCGCTCGTCGGGCTCCGCGACGAGATTCCCTTCGTCGAGGCATCCGCCCAGATCCACGAAGTGCTGGTCGACCTCCGCGTCAGCCAGCTGGTCGAAGAAGAGGCCAACAGCCAGGTGTTCATAGATCTGCTGGCCCACGAGGACTACGTCGGTCTTGTGAACGTGTTCGCCCGGCGCGCCGGTTATCCGGTCGTGTTGGAGAACGCGGCGCACCAAATGCTCGCCTACGCGGGCGCGACCCCGGAAGCGGACAAGGTCGTGGAAACCTGGAGTGCGCACTCTCGGGCGCTGCACGAACGGCATCGTCGTCCCGTGCGTGACACGTCCAGCACCTCGTCGACGAAGGAAGACTTGCCCCGCGATATCGCGAACTGCACTCGCAGTCCCATTGTTCTGCGCGGAGAATCATGGGGCTGGCTGCATCTGTTGCACAACGGAGCGGATCCCACGTCCGCCGATCTCCGCAACCTCGAACGGGCCGCGGCCGCCATAGCGATCACCTTGCTTGGTGAGCGGGAAATCGGCGCCCGCACGGCACAACGCCAGGGCGCGCTGCTCAACCGCCTCCAGTTGGGGGATCTCTCGGGCGAGAAGTTCGTCGGCCGAGCGCTGACACTCGGCCAGGATCTGCGGCACCGTGACCTGATCGTCGTGGTCACCGGGCGGGACGCGAACGGGGAGCCATTCACCAACAAGCACCTGGCGTTCCTGCTCCACGATGCCGGCTGGCCTGCGGTGGTCGGCGACATCGGGGACTTCGACTTGGCTATCGCCGGGCTTCCTCCTGGTGTCGGTGACCGTGAACTTCTCGCGACACTGGCCAAGCGGGGAGTCTGGGGAGGCCTCAGCCGCGTCGTCGCACCCGCAGCGCTGCCGACCGCGTTGCGGCAGGCCCGCAGCGCAGCGTCGGCGGCAGCCGCAGGCCGGGCAAACCAGCTCCTGCGGTTCGACGACCTCGGCGCGCTCCGGCTTCTGGTAGCTCTCGCGGATGGGCCCGAGCTTTCCCGCTACATCGAGGACGAGCTGGGCCCGTTGCTAGAGCACGACGTCCTCGCCTCCCATCCACTGCTGCCCACGCTGCGGGCATTCCTGGAATGCGGCGGCAACAAGGCGCGAGCCGCCGAGGTCCTCTTCGTCCAGCGGCGCACCCTTTACCACCGGCTCGACCGGCTTTCCGCGATCCTCGGTCTCGATCTCGCCGACATCGAAACCCAGCAGCGGCTCCAGCTCGCTCTGCGCGGTCACGACCTGCTTCGCCGACCGGCATCTCGTCGCGGTTGAGCCGCCACCACTCCCCAGCAAGCGTCCCCGCCTTCGTCTCGTCCACGGTGTGCAACGCGGAGCTCGCCTATTACACGGTTTGTACCTGTTGCAGAGCCAGCAGTTTCCGCAGACTTCACGGACAAGACCGAAGTTCTTCCCGTTTCGGCAAGGAGCAGTGCGCAGTGTCCACACCGACCACAGTCGTGAAGAAGCCCGCGGCTCCCGCCGCGGCGCGGACGAGCACCCCGGAAATCGTCGACGCAGTCGCCGAGATCATCGCGGACGTCCGGACGAATGGCGACGTCGCGGTGCGGCGCTGGTCGGAGAAATTCGACTCGTGGACGCCGGAGTCGTACCGACTGGGCCCGGACCAGATCGAGGCGGTCGTCTCTTCCGTTCCGGAAACCGTCCTCGACGACCTGAGGTTCGTGCAACGCCAGGTCCGCGGGTTCGCGCAAGCCCAGCGCGACTCTCTCACCGACTTCGAGGCGGAGACCCTGCCCGGGGTCATCCTCGGGCAGCGCAACATCCCGGTCGGTGCCGCGGGTGCCTACGTTCCGGGCGGGCGATATCCGCTGACTGCCTCGGCGCACATGACCGTGGTGACGGC
>NZ_JBSFLZ010000118.1:0-22229 GCF_053599315.1 Saccharopolyspora sp. NPDC000995 | reverse complement strand
GCTCCAGCGACACACCCTCGGCACCTGACACCCCAAGATCATCTCAGACCGCCCGCCGCCACGACGAACGACCCACCAAGACCTGAACAGTTACATATAATGAACTATTGAACGGACTGAATCGATCATGTTGGTGCCCGTACCCATCTGGAGCGCTGCACGGCCTCCGATAGAACTCACGAGCTTCGTGGGGCGTTGGCGGGAGTTGGCCGACGTCAAGAAATTCCTGAGCTCGTCACGGTTGGTGACCATCACAGGCGTCGGCGGCGTGGGCAAGACCCGGTTGGCGTTGCGGTCAGCCGCATTGCTGAGGCGGTCGTTCCCGGGCGGTGTTTGGATCATCGAGCTTGCCGACCTCAACGACCCGCGACTCGTCGCCGACACCGTAGCCGCCACATTGGGCCTGCAACAGCAGTCCGGGGTGACGCCGTTGGAGCACCTTCCCGAACATCTTCGCGACCGCCCGCTGCTGCTTCTGCTGGACAACTGCGAGCACGTTCTCGATGGGTGCGCGCAACTCGCGCATTCGCTGCTCAAGCAGTGCCCGCTGATGCGGATCGTGACCACCAGTCGCCAACCCTTGGGCATTGCCGGCGAGACCGTCATGGAGTTGGCTCCGTTCTCGGTTCCCCCGGAGAGAGTTGGAACTCCGGAACTGGAGAATCTCCTTCAGTACTCGGCGGTCGCACTACTCCAGGAGCGAGCTCAAGCCGCGGATCCGGCTTTCACCGTCACCGCGGACAACGCGCACGTCGTCATGCGTTTGTGCCGACAACTGGACGGCATTCCGTTGGCGATCGAACTGGCGGCAGTCGCTCTTCGGTTCATGTCGGCCGAGACGATCACGGTCCGGCTCGATCGTCGTTTTCGATTGCTGACCGGCGGAACCCGGACGGCGCCGACCCGCCAGCAGACCCTGCAGGACATGGTCGACTGGAGCTACCGGCTGTGCTCCGCCGCCGAACAAGTGCTGTGGGCACGGCTGTCCGTGTGCGGTTCAGGGTTCGCCCTGGAGGCGGCCGAAGCAATCGGTTCAGGCGACGGCATCCGGACCGACGAGGTGCTTGATCAGATCAGGGGCTTGATCGACAAGTCGATCGTGACCACGGAACGGCATCCGGACAAGACCCGTTATCGGCTGCTGGAGACGCTCCGCGAATACGGCCGGGACCGCCTCGTCGAACGCGGTGAGACCACCACGGTCCGTCGCAAACACCTTCACTACTACCGGAACCTCGTCGCCCAGGCCGAGGCGGAATGGTTCAGCGCCGGACGCACGACGGTCTTCGCCCGGTTGCGAGCCGAGCACGCAAACCTGCGCGAAGCGTTGGAACTCTCCGCTTCCGAGCCCGGCGAAGCGCAAGCAGGTCTGGTGATCGCATCCTCCCTCCGATTTTTCTGGCTCAGCAGCGGCTTTGTCTACGAGGGACGTCGATGGCTGGAGCGCCTCCTGGCGCTCACCGCGGAACGAGATACCGTTCGTGTTAAAGCGCTTTACGTCAACGGGTACTTGAATTTAGCGCTCAACGACGCGACATCCGGGACAGCCCTCCTCGATCAGGCAAGAGCGTTGGCCGCGGAGCTGGGCGACCAATCGGGGGCGGCCTACGTCGCGCAGATCTCGGGGCTCACCGCCCTGTACAACGAAGATCCTGCGCGGGCGGCCGCCTTCTTCGAGGACGCTCTCGCCGGGCATCGGCTGATCGGCGATCACGCTGCCGTCGCCTACGACCAGATCGAGCTCGCATTGGCCCTCGCCTTCCTCGGCGATTATGAGCGCGCCGCGGCCCTGTTCCGCGAATGCCCGGCCCTCGAGGAGAACTATGGCGAACAGTGGATGCGGTCGCTTGCCCTGTGGGCGCAGGGAATAGCCGGACTGCTTGCGGGCGATTATCAACAAGCCACAGCCGCAGAACTGAAAAGTCTGCGCCTGAAGCTGGACTTCCACGAGCACTTCCGGATCGCGTTGTGTATCGAAATACTGGCCTGCATAGCCAGCGCCGACGGTGACGCGGCACGGGCCGCGACCTTGTTCGGCGTGTCCCACAAGATCAAGCAGAACATCGATGCGTCACTCGCCGGCCACAAACACATCGCGCGCCTACACGACCATTACGAAGCAGTAGCGCGCAGCTCACTCGGCGAAGATACGTTCCAGGAAGCCTTTGAGCTCGCCACACCGCTCGACTTCGACGAGGCCATCGCATGGATAACCCGCGATCCGAGCAAAGCCGGGAGTCCGACAAGCTCCGCGACCGAAGAATCGCCCATGCCGATGCTTACTCCACGCGAGCGAGAAGTCGCAGCGCTGGTCGCGCAGGGCAAGACAAACAAAGAAATCGCTGCCACAATGTTGATTTCCCGCCGCACCGCTGATTCCCACGTCGACCACATCCTGACCAAGCTCGGCTTCACCAGGCGGACGCAAATTGCCGCCTGGGTCACCAAACAGGAACCCCACTGACGCCGCCGCGTTTTCGAGAGGAACACCCGGCCATGCGCACCCTGATCGAGAACGCCGCGGTCGTCACGATGGGCGACGTTCTCTGTGACTTCGAACGAGCCGACATTGCGGGTGCCGATAAATCATCCGCACAGGTCACGGCCTTGATCGCCGTCTATGGCCAGTGTCCGCCGCTCGCCCCGCGATCTTCACGTGGACAGGGCCCGGGATGCATCATGATCTGTCGTGCTGCTGCGCCTAGCCTACCTCGCTGCGACCAACACTTTCACGCTCCTTCGTCTGCTGGCGATGAGCGACCGGGACAAAGACATCGAGATCCTTGCCCTGCGGCACCAACTGCTGGTCCTGCAACGCCAGGTCGGCTGGCCTACCTTCACCGGCACCGACCGCATCGTGCTTGCCGGTCTGCTCCATCGCCTCCCGATACATAAGCTGCGGCAACTCTTTCTGCTGGTACGCCCAGACACGATCTTGCGCTGGAACCGTGACCTGCTCAAGCGGCGCCATGCCGCGACCTGCGTGCCGAAACGACGCGGGCGCCCGCCCACGGTCCGCTCGATCCGCGCCATAGTCCTTCGCCTGGCGCGGGAAAATGTCTCGTGGGGATACCGCAGAATCCAAGGCGAGCTCGCGGCCCTGGGCATCGAGATCGCCGCCTCCACCGTCTGAGAAATCCTTCGCGAGCACGGCACCTCGCCCGCGCCGGAACGCCA
Organism: Saccharopolyspora sp. NPDC000995; assembly: GCF_053599315.1. Lineage (NCBI taxonomy): Bacteria > Bacillati > Actinomycetota > Actinomycetes > Pseudonocardiales > Pseudonocardiaceae > Saccharopolyspora > Saccharopolyspora sp. NPDC000995. The sequence goes on along the minus strand of NZ_JBSFLZ010000118.1, from coordinate 19,052 downwards.
GAGCACCACCTGGGCCGACTTCCAGCGCAGCCAGGCCCAGGCACTGCCATGGCATCGGTCACTTCCGGCTCCCGGATGGTCAACCCGTAGAAGGCACCGTGCGGTTTGACGTGCGTCATGGCGATCCCGAGTGAGTCGGCGAAGCTTCGCAGGGCGCCGAGCTGGTACAGACATGCATCAGCGGCTTGTTGCGGGGTCATCGCGAGCGCTCGCCGACCGAACCCGACCAGGTCGGGAAATCCCGGATGTGCGCCGAGTGCGGTTCCGTGCGACTTGGCCAGCCCGGCCGAGCGGCGCATGGTCGCCGGGTCGCCCGCATGCCACCCGCAGGCCACGTTGACCGACGACACCAGCGGCATCAAGCGCGCATCGTCGCCGAGCCGCCAGCGGCCGAAGCTCTCCCCCGCATCGGCATTGAGATCGATCAATTTCTTCATGCCCACTCCGTTTCGTCAAAGCCCATCGGGTCTACCTGAAAGCAGAGACACTCCTGTGGCCACAGTGCCGCATCGACGCTTTGCGCACAGTGTTGGCACGCGCCCCGTCCAGCAGAATCAGCGGTTCGGCCACATTTGTCCCCTGCTTTTGTCCAAGTCGGCCAGTGGCCGACCATTGCGGTGCGGGTTCACAGTGACCCCCATGCCCCGTGAGCCGATCACGCCGTCAGCGTGACTGATTGGAGAGAAGCTGTGGCAACGGCATCGCTGGAGCTGCCGCCTGCGCGCTACCATTTCAGCGCGGACGAGTTCGTCTTAGTTGAGATCGCGCAGGCGATGAGCCTGGAGGCGAACTTCAAGGCCATGGCCATCACCGCCGCGTTGCGCGATCAGCAGCTCGACGGCAATCGTCGACATCTGTCCGTCGAGTACATGATCCGGGTCGACCAGACCGTCTCCACCCCGCCGAACTGGTCGAGCATCTCCAGGGCTTGGAGCGATCCGCCTCCAGCCTCTCGGCGGACTACGTCCTGCACGCGCGGGTGGTCGACGTCCCCGTACTCTACGACGGTCCGTGGACCCGGGAGCCCCGCTGCGGTTCCGGGACCGTCACCAGGACCGGATGCCACCGACCTGGAATACGCAGCGCGAATCAACGGCTTCGAAGACGTCCAGCGGTTCAACACTCCCGAACGCACGCTCGGCTTCGGTGGCGCATTCGCCGTGATCTACGGGTGCGCGGCGCTGGCGCAAGCCTGGCGACGTCCTGCGCTGCCGCGCGATCGACCAGACGGAGTTCGACCCGGTCCGCACCGAAATGGAAAGCACGTTCCGGTACCGGATACGGGAGTTCGAGTTCAAGCCGGCCGAGTTCCTCGCGGACCCGGACGCGGTCAACAGCGAACTGCTGGAGGTGCTGTACCGATGACCAAGCTGATCGTGCGATCAGGTGGGGTGTTTCGCGCCTGTGCCGAACATTTGTCCGGGTGGGCTGTCACGCTGTCGAAACCAGCGCGGAGTGCGATGGCAATATCAGCGAACCTCTCCCGAGCCACACCACCTCGACCGCGCCGGCAACGTCAGGTGAATGAAGTGAACGGACCGTTCGCGCCGCCTACCGACGCGAACAGGCCGTTCGCCTCACACCAACAATCCACGGCTACGTCCGGTGCGGAGGGCGAGTCGGGGAAACGGACCGGCAGCAATCCCGGCACCGCGCCCCGGCCCGGCCCGGCCCGGCCCGGCCCCTACATCATCGGCAAGGATGACGCCTCGGCGTCGGCAACTGGCCGGCGCATGCTGGTGACGCCGTTCGTCCGGTTATTCGGCGCACCACGCCGCGAGGAAGTCCCGCGTAGGGTCGGTCGCGGCCCGCACGCCGAGAGCGTTGAGCTCGTAGGCGATCGCGGCGATGGTGTGCAGTTGCGGCCCCGGTCGGGCCGACTCCGCCATGTGCGCGATCCGGATCACGGTGGCGGCGTCGCCGTCCATTCCTCCCGCGATGTGCACGCGATGCCGCTGCGCCAGCCGACGGCGCAGGGTCCGGGCGTCGATGCTGCCCGGCAGCCGGAACGCGCCGACGGTGCTCGACTCCGCACCTGGCGGCGCGACCGAATGCATCCCGAGTGCGGCCATCGCCGCGCGCAGGCCGGCGCCGGTCCGGCGGTGCCGTTCCCAGCGTTCCTCGATGCCTTCCTCCGCGGTCAGTTCGAGCGCGCGGCGCAGCGCGACCACCAGGTTGGTCGGCATGGTCCACGGCAGTCTGCGGTATCCGGACTTCAACCTCCCGCCCTGCTCTCGGGGAACCCACTGGTCCCACCACCGGAGCAGGTCGAGGTAGTAGCCGAGCGACGGCTGTCTGCGGCCTTCGATCTCGCCGCGGGCGCGCTCGCTGACCGCGACGAAGGCCAGCCCGGGGGGCGCGCCGACCGACTTCTGGGTCGCTGAGGCGCACAGGTCGATGCCGAGGTCGTCGAAGTCGATCGCGGTGCCGCCGAGTGAGGACACCGCGTCGACCAGCAGCAGCCCGTCCCGCCGGTGCACCAGGTCGGCGTACTCGGCCAGGTCGTTGACCATGCCGGTGGACGTTTCGTTGTGTACGACGCCGAGAACGGGCCGGTCGTGCCGGTCGAGTTCGGCCTCGATGTCGCGCACCTCCAACGGCTGGCCGGAATCGTGCTTGATCTCCACGACCCGCATGCCCAGCGACCCGCCGATGGCGGCCATCATGCGGCCGAACGTGCCGTTGACCGGGACCACGAGAGGACGGTCGACGGGGGCCGCGCTGGCCAGCGCGGACTCGACGGCGCCCCGGCCGCTCGCTGGCAGGACCACGACTTCGCCCGCGGTGCCGTAGATCTGCTTGAGCAGTTCGCAGGTCTTGTCCATCGTCTCGGCGAACTCGGCACTCTGGTGGTACATCGGCGGTGCCGCGAGTGCTTGGATGACCCGGTCGTCGACCAGGGTCGGGCCTGGCTCCATCTGCAATGCCATTGCGGTCATGGGGAATTCCTGTGCGTTCGAGGTCGTGTGAGTGGATCAGGAGCTGATGGCGCGGATCCGCTCGGCTGGTACGCCGTGGGCGCGGAGATTGCCGGTCTCCTGCTCGCGGGCGGCAGGAAGCGCTTGCCGTTCCGGTCCGCGATCACGGGCGCAACCATCTTCGGCGCGTGCATTCGGATACCGGGGGTGAGCAACTGCTTGATCGGATGGAATCCGAACTCGCGCGCGATTTGCGCACAATCGCTGATGACCCGCACCGGGCACTCCTCATTTTGCGCCACAGAGGCCGTTCCAGGTGGAACTGCTGACGTCCGATCAATGCGGACACAACGCTAGGCGAGTCGGTTTCGGAATGTCCAATGCTTCGTTTGGAAGTTCCGATTCAACGATTGAATCGATCACCCGTGCTTCAGATAATCGAGCAGTGCGGCAAGCGCGGGGTTGTCGTTGTCACGCCTCCAGACGAGGCTGAGTTCCACTTGGCTCGACTCGGGCAGATCAACAGATCGAAAGACGACCTCCGGATAGCGGAGCTGGGTGGCCCCAGCTGGGACCAGGGACAGCCCGAAACCGGCGTTGACCAGCGCCAGCACGGAGTGGATCTGGCTCAGGTAGTGCGAGAAGACCGGGGCACATCCAGCATTTCTAAAAATGCTGGTGAGCAGGTCGTGGAAATACCTGGATTCCGCTGGTCGATACATGATTACGCTTTCTCCGTCGAAATCGGCGACGGTGATCGGTTCCGGGGATTTCGCGAGCGCATGCTCCACCGGAATAGCGGCGACCAGGTGTTCCCGCAAGTAGATTCGCGAGTCGAGATCGCGCCGCCGGACGGGAGGGCGGACCATCATTCCGAGGTCGAGGCTGCCGTCGGACAGCACCTCCAGCTGTTCGTTCTTCGCCATTTCCCGCAGGATGATCTCGACCCCGGGCAGGTTCTTCCGGACCACGTCCAGCACCGCACCCAGGGTGCGGTAGGCGCTGGCCGCGGTGAAACCGAGTGCCAGGCTGCCGATCTCCCCGGTGGACGCCGAGCGGGCCATCCGCGCGGCCTGCTCGGCCTGGCGGAGCAGGCGCCGCGCCTCCGGGAGGAAAGCTCGGCCTGCCCTGGTCAACCGGACGGCGCGGTGGCTGCGGTCGACGAGCGCGACGCCGAGTTCGTTCTCCAGCAGTTGGATCTGGCGGCTCAGCGGTGGCTGGGTCATGCGAAGTCGTTCGGCGGCGCGTCCGAAGTGCAGTTCCTCGGCCACGGCGACGAAGCCGTTCAACTGGAACAGTGAGAACATGTTCTCCTTCGTCGTCCGCCGGGGAGAAACTGCCGGACCCACCCGGCGGGGGTACCGCGCCCGTCGGCGAGCGGTACGGCCCCGGCAAGTCAGGCGCTTGCGCAGGTGTCGAACGATGTTCCTCGTGCCCGTCGCGACGGCGTCCTCATCAACTCGATCAGTGGTGGGCCTTGCCGACCGCGCCCGTGGTGGTCGACCCGATACGGAGCATGGTCGGGGCGCTGGGCGCGGTTCCCTGAGCCTGCCCGACGGGGCGCGGATAGTCGAGCATGACCGGAACCGGCCGGTCGCGACCCCCGTTGGTCACCACCCGCGTCGCGCCGAACGTCCCCATGCTCTGGCGTGACTCACCAAGCCGCTTACTCGCAGGATCCGGATCGCGCTTCCCGAACGGACAGCATCGAAAACCCTGCATCGACGGCGAAGTCCGGCGATGAGGTCATCGTTCGACCAGGGCGTCGACAACGCTGGCCCGCCTACTCGCGCGGTGGCGTCGCAATCGCGATGCGCGGAGTCCAGCAGCCGGTAGCCAGGGCTGGACTTCCGGAACATCCCCACCTACCGTTCCGGCCATGCGAACGGCATTGCGTTGAACGGAGCATCTATGGATGAGGTCTCCCTCGGCGTGGAAATCGGTGGCACCTTCACCGATCTCGTCGCCTACGGGCCTGCGGACGGTGAAGGTGCCGTCAACCACGCATGCACCCGAGCAGGGCGCGACCACGGCGGTCCGAGAGGCGTTCGCCGACCTCGGTGCCGTCGCGACCGTCGTGCATGGCTCGACGGTCGCCACCAACGCCGTGCTGGAGCGACGGGGCGAACGGGTCGGACTTCTCGTCACCGCGGGCTTTTGCGACCTGCTGGAACTGCAGCGCCAGGACCGCACCGACACCACGGTCCTGAAATACCGCAGGCCCTGGTCCCCCAGAGCGACGTCGTCGAGGTGATCGAGCGGATGGCCGCGGACGGCAGGGTGATCCAGGAGATCGACCGGGCATCCGCCGAAGCCGCTCTGGACGCGCTGGCTGCGACCGGGATCGACACGGTGGCGGTCTGCCTGCTGCACTCCTACCGCAACCCCGCGCACGAGTTGGCCGTCGCCGAACTCGCCGCGCAGCGCCATCCCGGCCTGATTGTGGTCCTCTCCCATCAGGTGTCACCGGAGCCGCGGGAGTACGAGCGGGCGAGCACGACCGTCCTCGACGCCTACATCCGGCCGGCGGTCGACGGCTATCTCGGTCGTCTCGGGCACACGCTGGCGACCGGCGGGTTCTCCGGGGACCTCCACGTTATGCAGTCCAACGGCTGGGCGATGCCCGCGGACATCGTGCGGCGCAATGCGATTCGCATGCTGCTGTCCGGTCCCGCAGGTGGCATCAGCGCCGCGCTGGCGGTAGGCCGGGAGCTGGGTCTGCCCGATCTACTCACCTTCGACATGGGTGGGACCAGCTCGGACATCTGCCTGATCCAAGGCGGCCGCGCCGAAATCCGGCACGACTCGGCGATCGACCACCTGCCCATCCGAGTGCCCATGCTGGACATCGTCACGGTGGGCTCGGGCGGCGGAAGCATCGCCGCAGTCGACCACGGCGGGATGTTGCACGTCGGGCCGCGCAGCGCGGGTTCTGAGCCCGGGCCGGCCTGCTACGGACGTGGCGGCACGCAGGCTACCATCACCGACGCGAACGTGGTGGTGGGACTAATCCGGCCGGAGCGGTTCCTCGGCGGCGGCATGCGGCTCGACATCGACGCCGCCGAGCGCGCGTGCACGGAGGCCGGCGCGAGGCTGGGCACGGACGCCGCGGGCGGGGCCGCCGCGATCCTGCGGGTGGCCGGGACGGACATCGCCGCCGCCCTCCGCCTGACCTCCACCGAGCGCGGGGTGGACCCCGACGACTTCTGGCTGCTCACGTACGGCGGCGCGGGCGCGCGCAGCACGCCGGCCCACTGGCCGAAGAGCTAGGACTCAAGGGAGTCGTGGTGCCGGTGGTTCCGGGCCTGTTCTCGGCATACGGGCTGCTCATCGCCGACCTGTCCCGGGACTGGTCAGCTCCGGTCCTAGCTCCGCTCGACACCGTCGACCGAGACGGTCTTGCCAGGACCACCCAGGATCTGCAGGACCGCACCGAGCTCGAGTTCGCCCGAGCCGGGGTGGACGTCGCACGGCTGCAGTTCACCCGCACGCTGTCGCTGCGATACGTCGGTCAGGCGTTCGACCTGGAGCTCGAGGCCGACGTCGAGTTGCCCGACCTTGGAGTGCTGAGGAAAGGGTCGAACTGGAGCGGCGTGGACTGCTCGCCGACGCAGGCCCCGGCGACGCCTTCGTGACCAACGACCCGTACGGCGGCGGCCAGCACCTCGACGACATCGCGCTGATCGTCCCGGTGCTCACCGGTGAGGTGCTAATTGGATACGCGGGCGCGATGGCCCACCACATCGACATCGGCGCGGCGGAGCCCGGACTCAACCCGCTGGCTACCACGCTCCGGCACGAGGGCCTCCGCCTGCCCCCGATGCGAATCGATCTGGACCGCGACTTCGGGCCGGGCGGGGTGCTGGCGGCGGTGCTCGAGGCGAACATCCGGGTGCCCGACCAGACCCTCGGCGATCTGCGCGCGCAGGTCGCGGCCGTGCGGACCGGCGCCCGGCGGCTGCGTGAGCTGGCGGACCGGTATGGCGTGGACGTCTTGGCCGCCGCGATGCGAGCCCGGTTGGACTACGGCGAGCGGATGATGCGACACGCGGTCGCCGCGGTGCCGGACGGCGAGTACACAGCCGCCGAGCAGCTCGATCCGCTCGACGGCGGCGCGCCACTCACCATCCGCGTACGGGTGGTTATCGAGGGCGAGCGAATTCATGTCGATCTTGCCGGTACCGACCCTCAGGCGGCGAGCCCGGTCAACTCCCCGCTCGGCAGCACCGTCTCGGCCGTGACCACTGCGGTGACCCTCGTGATCGGGGGGCAGGAAGTCCCCGTCAACGCGGGAAGCCGGCGGCTCCTGACCCTCGACGTGCCATCCGGCAGCCTGCTCAACCCGGTCGAACCCGCGCCGGTCAGCGCGCGCATGAGCGCCTGCTTCAAGGTTTTCGACGCCGTCATGGGCGCATTGATCGGCGGGGCCATCGCCGGGCACTTCGGGGACCGGGTCGGGCGCCGGAAGATGCTCATGATCACGGTGGTGGTGATGGGCGGCAGTTCCACCATCATCGGTCTACTGCCGACCTACAACCAGATCGGGTACTGGGCAGCCGTACTTCTGGTAATCATGCGGATGGCCCAGGGCCTGGCGATCGGCGGCGAGTGGAGCGGCGCGATCCTGCTCGCCATCGAGCAGGCCAAGGGCGGGAAGAAGACCGGGCTGCTGGGCAGCTTCCCGCAGGCCGGGAACGCCGTCGGCCTGCTGCTCGCGACCGTCGAGCGCGGTGCAGATCGGCCTGTTCATCGGCTCCGGTCTCGGGATCTTCACCGCCCCGCTGTTCGGTTGGTTGGCCGACCGCTTCGGGGTGCGTCGGACCTATGTGCTCGGCCTGGCCTTCATCGGGGTGTTCGCCTTCCCGTTCTTCGCGATGCTGGGCGTCCGCAACACGGTGGTCACCTGGATCGCACTGGTGCTGGCGTACGCGGTTGGGATCATGGCGGGATGGGCGCCATTCGCGGCCTTCCTCTCGCGCCTGTTCCCCGCCCGGGTGCGCTACAGCGGCACCGCGTTCAGCTTCCAGCTCGCCGGCATCCTCGGTGGCGCATTCGCCCCCACGATCTGTGTCGCGCTATACGCGGGATTCGGCACCCCGTACGCCGTCGCGACCTACCTCGCGATCGCCTGTGCGATCAGCATCATCTGCTCGCTGTTGGTCCGGTTCGTCCCGGACGACGACGTCGAACAGATCGGGGAAAGGGCCTCATCCCACGCCGAGGCATAATCCTGATCGAAACACCCGACAGGAGGAGCAGTGTCATGAGCGCCAAGGACGAGAAGTCCCCGGAGTCGTTGACGGACCGGGTCTTCGCAGTGCTCCTGGCGTTCGTCGACGCCCCCGAGCTGGGCATCAGCGACATCCACCGGCGCACCGGACTTGACAAGAGCGTGGTGCACCGGATCGTGCGCAGCGCGGTCGCGCACGGCTTCCTCGTCCAAGATCCTCGGACCCGGAGTTACAGCGTTGGACTCCGGGCCTGGGAAATCGGTCGCGGCTACGGCGGCGCCGACCGGGTCGTCGCCCTGGCCACGCCGGTGCTGGAGGAACTCAGCAAGGAACATGAGGTCACCTGCTACCTTGGGCGCCTCGACGACCTGGAGATCGTCTACCTTGCCTTGATCGACAGTCCCGGGCCCATCCGGATCGTGCAGGAGGTCGGCGGCCGGGTTCCCGCCACCACGACGGCGGTTGGCCGGGCCCTGCTTGCCGAGCTTGACGACGCCGAACTCCACAGGCGTATCGACGGCCGCGTGGCCCCTGCCGACCAGGAGCGGCTGCTCGCCAAGATCGCGGAGAGCCGCGCCGTCGGAACCGCAGTCAATCGCGGCGAGTTCACCACCGGGGTCGCCTCGGTAGGTGCGCTCGTGCCCAGCACCACCACGCCCGAGCCCATCGGGATTTCCGCCGCGTTCCTGCTGTTCGACGACAACGAGGGCATGTGGACCTCCCTGCCCTCCGCTGTACAGGAGGCGGCCGCGCGCATCGCGCGCGATCTCGACGGGCGACCAATCTCCCGAAAGGACCAACGATGACCGGCATCACCGCGGTCAGCACGCCCGAGACCCCCGCGGCAATCCGGCCGAGGTAGGCGTCGCTGTGGCGGTCGCCGAAGACCCACCTGCCGTTCCTGGTCGGATGGAAATGTATCGACATCGATGAACCAGACCTATGGCTGGTCCAGGACATCGTTCGGCCGGCTCCTGGCCGCGTGACTGTCAGCGCGCTGACAGTCGAGCCTCAGCCGTCGCCGAACTCCGCGAAAAGGGCAGGCAGCCCACCGGTGTGCACGAAGACAACGCGGTCGTCCGGGCCCCTCAGGCCCGTCCGCACATGGTCGAATTGGCCGGCGAACCCCTTGCCGGAGTAGATCGGGTCCACGAGAAGCCCTTCCCTCCGGGCGAGCAGCTCGATCGCCTCCCGCGACGCATCGGACGGGATCCCGTACGCCGGGCGGACGTAGGAGGTGTCGTTCACGACCGGCCCGGGCGTGACGTCCGAGTACCCCAGCGTGCCGGCAGCCGCCGACACGAGATCGGCGATCCCGCGCTCCGGAATGTAGGCGTCGTTCGTCTCGTCCATCGGGTTGATGCCGACCACCGAGATGTCCAGACCGAGCAGGACGGCCCCCAGCTGCAGGCCGGCCTGGGTGCTCCCCTGCGACGTCGTGTAGATGTGCGTGGGCAGCGGCTCGCCGCGGTCCTCGAAAGCGCAGACGATCTCGCACAACGCCTCGACGTAGGCGAACGCGGCGAGCGTGAGCGCGCGTTCCGCACCCATCCCCACCACGTAGGGACGCCGCCCACTCCGGCGGAGCTGATCGGCGCGCGACGCGCGAAGACGAAACAGTCACGCGGTCACCACCTTTCTACCGATGGGAATCGGCCTGCGGGGAGCTCACAGGCCGATCGCCGGGCCGCGCCTGGCTGCTGCGCGATGCCGTGCATCGCACAGCAGCCAGGCAGTCGGATCTCGCCCGGACCTCGTTAGGCGCGTACGGCGACCGTGGCGTCGAGCTCGACCAACGCGCCCTGCGGCAGGCCGGGCGCCGGAAGCGCAGTCCGGGCGTGCCGGCCGGCGTCGCCGAGAACGTCGATCAGCAGTTGCGATGCTCCGTCGACCACCTCGGGCTGGTCGATGGCATCGGCCGTGCTCGCCACCCAGGCGTTGAGCTTGAGCACCCGCACCACGTTCTCCAGGCCGACCGCGTCGTCGATGCGGGCGAGCAGGTTCAGGGCGCTGACGCGGGCCGCGGCCATGCCTTCGGCCACCCCGGCGCCGTCGCCCAACCGGCCCCCGAGGATCTCGCCCGCGCCCGTGCGGGAGATCTGCCCGGAGACGTACAGCAACTCGCCGGCCCGGACGACGGGTTCGTAGGCGTACTTCGGCGGGCCGAGCACGGGGAGCTCCAGGGACAGCTCGGCGAGCCGGCGGCGGACTTCGGTCCCGGCGGCGCTCATCGCTTGCTCACCACGTACGTCCGGTTCCGGCCGACGTACCAGAGGTCCTCGGTGCCGATCGCAACGTTGTCGTACCGCCAGGGGATCTCGGCGGCGCCATACGACCCGACCTGCAGGACGTGCTTGTAGCCGGGCCGCAACTCGTTCGCGAACGACTCCTGCTTGCCCATGAGGTGGCCGACGTTGCGCTTCCGGTACTCGGTGTCGAAGTCGATCTCGGTGCCGAGCATCCCGATCTCGCGCATCCGGTCCAGGTGCGGTGCCAGGTAGCGCAGGGTTCCATCGTGCACGTCCTCGCACACCACGCCCGGCCGCAGCTGGCCGATGATGCCCTCCCGGACGACGTCGAAGAAGAACGCGTAGGCCTCCTTCCCACCCTCGGTGCGGGGCAGCGACCGGGCCATGTCGGAGGTGGCGACGGTGACGCCGTCGGCGACGACACGCACGCCGGCGTCGAGCTGGATGCAGGTCGTGTCCTGGTTGATCGGGAAGTCCACCGGGGGTCCGGGGAAGAGCATCCGGTTCGACGAGTGCAGGTTCGTGAAGTACGGCTCGATCGCGAACGGGATGTCGTGGGTCGTGCGGAACTCGGTGATCTTGTCGAGGTAAACGGCGTGGATGTCGAGCTCGGTGAACTCGCGGCCGTCGTCGATGCCGTGCTCGGCCCAGGCGAGCGCGGCCTCGATGGCGAACACGCTGGCTCGCGCGGCGATGACCTGGAAGGCGAGGTCCTCGTGGTCCCGGACGTCGCGCCAGTGGCCGAGATCGGTCGAGATCCCGACCAGCTCGGCCCCCGCGCGCTCCAGCTCGCGAGCGAGGCCGATGCCGACGAACTCCTCCTCGACACCGGTCCGCGTGCCGGGGCTCAACTCCGCGACGGCGGCGCCGACCGAGGGATACTCGCCGATCGGCGCCCCGGGAAGGTCCGGGGTGCCTCTGGGCGCGAGCACGACCAGCCGCTCGGCCGCGGGCAGCCACACCGCGACGGTGCCCGGCGGCTGGGCGTGTCCGGTCACCTCGGTGTAGTTGGGGGTGGCGGCGAGGAGAACCGCGTCCAGCGCACGCTCGTGGGCCAGCGCGGTCAGCGCCGGGAACCGGGTGTCCTCGGCAGCGGAGAGCTCGTCCACCAGCCCGCCGAGGTGCTCGACCCCCTCGATCAGTCGGCGTGCGACCTGCACGCCCTCGGCCCGCCAGTCGGCGAACCGGGCCAGCACCGCCGCGGTGTCGATCTCGTATGCGACCACCGGAACCGGGTCCTGGTCGTCGGCGGTCACTTCCAGCGTCCCGGCGTCGGAGAAGACACGGTGGTGTGCGAGGACGACGTCCGCGGCCAGGTGCACCCGGCCGTCCGCTGCCAGGTCCGCAACCAGGCTGGTCAACGATTCCGCGGCCGGGGAGTCCGCAATGATCCGCGGGTCGATCGTGACCCACGGCGCGTAGAACCGGATCTGGTCCGCTGGGACGCCGGCCGAGAGCGCGTTGCCCTGCTCCTGCTGACGGAGCAGCAGGAAGCATTCGTCGCCCCGCTGCGCGATCAATGGCGCGACCAGCGGGTGGGAGTCGAGGCGGATCGCGGAGAACAGCAGGCTTCGGCGAGCGTCGAGCCCATAGCGCTGCTCGACTTGTACGGCGTCGGCGGTGAGGTGCAACATGAGGTTCCTCCCGGTGTCGGTGTGGTCAGCTGATGCCGGCGATGACGCCGATGTGCGACTCGATCTCGGTCGCGTACTCGGAGAAAGCCGGGGAGAAGCGGTGGTCCTTGTCGCGGGGGCGTGGCAGGTCGATCTCGATGTCGGCGACGATGCGACCCGGCCGGTCCCCGAGCACGACGACGCGGTCGGCTAGCCACACCGCCTCCGGGATGCTGTGCGTGACGAAAAGGACGCTGCAGCCGGTGGTGCGCCAGATCCGCTGGATCTCGAAGTTCATCGAGTCCCGGGTCATGGCGTCGAGCGCGCCGAACGGCTCGTCCATCAGGAGCAGCTCGGGGTGCGACACCAGCGCCCGGCAGATCGCGACCCGCTGCTGCATGCCGCCGCTGAGCTCGTAGGAGTAGCGGGTCGTCCGGTCCCCCAGCCCGACCATCTCGAGCAGCTCCCGGGCGTAGCGCTCGGCCTCGCCCGTGCGGGTACCGCGGAACTCCAGCGGCAGCAGTACGTTGTCCAGGTTGTTGCGCCAGGGCAGCAGCACCGGGCTCTGGAACACCATCGCGATGTCCTCGAGCCCCTCCTTGATCGGCCGGCCCTTGACCAGGATTTCGCCCTCGGTCGGGTCCTGGAGACCGGAGATCGTCTTCAGCAGCGTCGTCTTGCCGCTGCCGGACTGCCCCACGATCGAGACGAACTGTCCAGGCTTCACGTGGAAGTCCAGGCCCTGCAGGACGGTGTTGTCCTCCCCGTCCCGGGAGCGATAGGTCTTCCCGACGTTGTTCACCGAGATGGCGTGCTCGTGGTTCATCTGACTCTCCGTCCGGCCGTCACGGCGCCTGGATGGCATCGCCGCGGTGCAGCGGTGCGAGGTAGGCGTTGCTGTACACGTCTGCGGGTGCGAGGCGAACCTCCGGTTTCAGCCCGAGGAACTGGTGCGCGACGTCGATCATTTTTTGGACGCCCGCGTCGTCCATCACGCCGTACTCGTCCGCCGACGCGCCGGTGCCCCAGTTCAGGGCGCATTGCTCGTTGATCGCTAGGACAACGGTCCTGTCCTCGTAGCCGCTGACTTCCTTCTGGAAGTCGTGCGCCGCCTCCTGCGGGTGCCCGCAGGCCCAGAGGATCCCCTTCTGCATCGCCCGGTTGAACCGCTCCACCTGGCCGGGGTTCGTCCGCAGCTTCTCGCCGGAGACGATGATCCCGTTTCCGTAGAGATCGATCCCCAGGTCCGACCACTTAAGGACGACGGCCTTGCGACCGAGTGCGTCGATCGCCGGCTGGTCGGACACGTAGAGCGCGAGGTTCGCGTCCCATTGTCCGGCCAGCAGCCCCGGGATCTTGGCGGCACCGGTGGCGTGCACGATGTTCACGTCACTCTTGGACAGCCCTAACTTGCTCAGCGCGTACGGCCACATCGCAGGCATCGCGCCGGCCGCCTCGGTCGCGACCGTCTTGCCGCGCAGGTCCGCCCAGCCGTCGATGCCGGTACCGGCCAGCGCGACGACGGCGTAGGCGGAGCGGGCCTGCACCAGATTGACCTGCTTGATGTCGGCGCCGCGTGCCCGGCTCATGACGGTGACGCCGAAGTCGGCCCAGCCGACGTCGACCTTGCCGGTGTCCACCGCGGTGACGGTGTTGCCGGAGCCCGAGCCTGGCATGACGCTGAGGTCGATGCCCTCCGCCTTGAAGAAGCCACGCTCGACAGCCGAGATGAACGGCGCGTGCTTGGGCAGCCAGCTGACGTCGAGCATCAGCGACATCTGGTCCCGGCCAGTGCCGCTGCCGCAGCCGGCGAGGGTCAGCAGGATGACGGCCCCAAGCGCGACGGCGGTCGTGCGGATCGAGTGACGCATGCGAGTCCCCGCCCTCACTTGGTGTGCTGCTTCCACGGCACGAGCTTGCGTCCCACGACGTCGACAAAGTAGAACAGCGCCAGCGCGATCGCGGCGAGCACGATGAATGCCGCGAACATCGACGCCAGGTCGACCTGGCTGTTCGCGAGCATGATCACGTAGCCGAGGCCCTTCGAACCGGCGATGAACTCACCGACCACCGCACCGCCAACGGCCAGCGAGATCGAGATCTTGGCCCCGGAGAGGATCGACGGGATCGCGTGGATGAACTCGATCTTCGTCATCTTCTTCCACGGTGAGGCCTTGTTGATCCGCGCCAGTTCCTGCAGCTCGTGCGGCACCGAGCGGAGCCCGTCATAGGTGTTGATGACCAGTGGGAAGAAGGCGATGGCCATCGCCACAAACGCTTTGGACTCGAAGCCGAACCCGAACCAGACGATGAACAGCGGGGCCAGCGCGACCTTCGGGATGGTGTCGATGGCGATGAGCGCAGGGTAGAGAAAGCTTCGGATCGTCGTCGAGTAGTGCAGCGCGGCGCCGCAGAGCACGCCGAGCGCGGTGCCGAGCGCGAACCCGGCGAGCGCCTCCTGCAGCGTGATGAACGTGTTCTCCGCGAAGTAGCCGGGGCGCTCGGCCAGCTCGACGAACGCCGAGATCGGCCCGACCAGCAGGTACTCCGGCGGGTCGAACAGCGCGACGACGAGCTCCCACAGCGCGAACAGGCCGATGATGCCCACGATGGCCTTGACCGCGGCGACGACCGAGTCGCGACGCGGTCCCCGCCGACGCGGGCGCTGCTCACCGGGTCCGGCCGGGGTGGCCGGAGCCGGGGCGGATCGCCCGCGGTCCTTCGCCTTGATGTCAGGAGTGACCACGTCGAATGCTCCCTTCGGGGTAGTAGACGGCGTCGGGCTCTTGCCCGCGGCCGCCGGAACGGGTGGGGTCGCCCGGCACGGCCAGGAGCGCCCTCGATGGCGGGGATGGAGTCATGCGTTCCTCACAGCGTTGTGAAAGATGCGCGGTTGTGAAAGGTGCGCGGCCGTGGCCGCAGAGGGAGTGGTTCCGGGTCGGCCCGCGTCTCAGCCGACGGCGAGCGGCTCCCGTCCGGTCTCGCCGTCGGTCCGCCGCCACAGACGGTCCGGGTTGCCGTCGGCTAGGTCGGCGGGGAGCAGCGCGGCCGGGACGTCCTGGTAGGCGACTGGCCGCAGGAACCGCTCGATCGCGAGGGTGCCCACCGACGTACTGCGTGGATCGGTCGTGGCGGGGAACGGGCCGCCGTGCACCATCGCGTAGCCGACCTCGACCCCGGTGGGCCATCCGTCGAACAGGATCCGCCCGGCCCGCTCCTCCAGCAACGGAAGCAGCCCGTGGGCGAGTTCGTGGTCGGTGGCGTCGGCGTGCACCGTCGCGGTCAGCTGGCCCTCCAGCGCGGCGACGGCTGCGGTCAACTCGGTGACGTCCGCGCACCGGACGAGCAGCGACGTCGCCCCGAAGACCTCGGTCTGCAGCTTCGGGTTGGCGAGGAACCGGTCACCGGCCACGGTCAGCAGCCGGGCACGACCGGCCGCAGCGTTGCCGTCCCCACAGCCACGGGCGAGCTCCACCACCCCGGGCAGGGCGGCCACCGCGTCACCGGCGGCGGCGTAATTCTCGGCGATCCCGATGGTCAGCATGGTGGCGCCGGTGTCGGCCGCCACGGCCTCCGCGGCGGAGTCGGCGAACGCGTCGAGCCCCGGGCCCTCGACCGCCAGCAGGAGGCCGGGGTTGGTGCAGAACTGCCCGGCGCCGAGGGTGAGCGACCCGGCGAAGGCGGTTCCCAGCTCGGCACCCCGAGTGGCCAGTGCGGCGGGCAGCAGCAGCACCGGGTTGATGCTGCTCATCTCGGCGTACACCGGGATCGGCACCGGCCGCGCGGCGGCCGTCGCTGCGATCGCGAGCCCGCCGGCGCGGGAACCGGTGAAGCCGACCGCCTTGATCCGCGGATCGGCCACGAGCTGCGCACCGATCTCCGTCCCGCTGCCGACCAACTGGGCGAAGACGCCCTTCGGCATCCCGGTGCTGGCGGCCGCGTCGGCGATCACCCGCGCCGCGAGCTCCGCAGTCCCGAGATGCGCGGAGTGGGCCTTGACGACGACCGGGCATCCCGCCGCGAGGGCGGAGGCGGTGTCGCCGCCGGCCGTGGAGAACGCGAGCGGGAAGTTGCTCGCGCCGAACACTGCGACCGGACCCAACGGGATCCGGCGCTGCCGGATGTCGGCCCGCGCCAGCGGGGAACGGTCGGGCCGTGCGGGGTCGATCCGGGCGCCCTGCCACGTTCCCGCACGCAGCTCGGTCGCGAACAACCGCAACTGCCCGCTGGTGCGGCCGACCTCGCCGGTGAGCCGCGGGACGGGCAACGCGGTCTCGGCGTGGGCCCGTTCGACCAGGTCGTCCCGGCGCTCGTCGAGCAGATCCGCGATGCGCTCGAGGAAACCGGCTCGCCGGGCGGCGGGGATCTCCCGGTAGGCACCGAACGCCGCTGCGGCCAGCGCGCAGGCCTGCTCGACCTGCTCGGCCGACGCGGCCGGGTACCCGGGGTCGAGCGCGGCCCCCGTGCGGGGGTCGGTGGATCGGACGTCCTCGCCGGTGCCGGTCACGGGCTCGCCACCGATGATCATTGCGCCGGTCGAGCCGGTCATGAGGGGAGCAGACATGCGCGTCCTTCCGCGTCGTCGTCGTGAGCCGTGATCAGGCGGTGACCGACCGCGACACCGCGATCACCTCGGAAAGCAGGGCGCGCTCGCGGTCGTCGAGATCGGTCAGCGGCGGCCGCACCGGACCGGCCGAGTGCCCTGTCAGGTCCAGGCCCGCCTTGACGATGCTCACCGCGTAGCCCGGCTTCCGGTCGCGGATGGCGGTGTAGGGCAGCACGACCTCGTCGAGCAGCCGCTGCACGGTCGCCCGGTCTCCTGCCCGGACGGCGGTGTAGAAGGTCAGTGCGAACTCGGGCAGGAAGTTGAAGATCGCCGAGCTGTAGGTCGTCACACCGAGTTCGAGGTAGGGCAGCGCGTAGGTCTCCGCCGTCGGCAGCCCGCCGATGTAGACGAGGCGATCGCCGAGCCGGGAGTGAATCCGGGTGATCGTCTCGAGATCACCGACCCCGTCCTTGAAGCCGATCAGGTTCGGGCAGGTCTCGGCTAGCTGGGCGACGGCCTCCGCGCTGTACACCGCGTTGGCCCGGCTGTAGATCACGACACCCAGCGAGGTGGCCTCGCAAACCGCGCGCACGTGCGAGACGAGACCGTCCGTCGAGGCCTCGGTCAGGTAGGGCGGGAAGAGCAGCACCCCGTCCGCCCCGGCCGCCTCGGCGTCCCGGGCGAAGCCGATCGCCTGGGCGGTCCCGTGCCCCGCCGGGGCCAGGATCGGGGTGTCCTCCGGCGCACTCTCGACGGCGGCGCGGACGACCACGCCCACCTCCGCGGGCGTCAGCGAGAAGAACTCACCGGTCCCACCGGCGGCGAACAGGCCGGCCACCTCGTACTTGGCGAGGCGGACGATGTTGTCCCGGTACGCGGTCTCGTCGAACGCGAGATCGCGGGTGAAGTGAGTGACGGGGAAGGACAACAGCCCCGAGCCGAGACGCTGCGCGAGCTCGGTGGGAGCGATGGCGGGCATGGGCGGGTTCCTCCTAGGCGGTAGGCGACAGCAACCGGCGACGAGCCTAAGAAGCAGCAAGGATGCCTGTCCAACACTTCTTTCGTATTAACTGATGCTTAGACTGAATCGGTGTTTACCTTCAGTCAACTGGAGAGCTTCGTCGCGGTCGCCGAGACGCTCCACTTCGGACGGGCCGCCGAGCGGCTCTCCATGACCCAGCCGCCGCTGACCCGGCGGATCCAGCTCCTGGAGCGCGAGCTAGGTGTCGAGCTGTTCGACCGGGCCGGGCGGACGGTGCGGCTCACGGCGGCCGGACGCGCGTTCCTGGCCGACGCGCGGCGAATCCTCGGCCTGTCCACGCAGGCAGCACTCGCGGTCCGCCGGGTGCCGACCGGCGAGGTCGGGACGGTGGCGCTCGGATTCACCGCCTCGGCTGCCCACTCCGTGCTGGACGCCGTGGTGGAGGCCGTGCGTTCACACCTCCCCGGCGTCGACCTGGTGCTCCGCGAGCGGGTCTCCAGCAAGCAACTGGAGGAGCTTCGCTCCGGGGAGCTGAACCTCGCCCTCGTCCGCCCGCCGGTGCCCGTAGGCCTGTCCGGGCACCTGCTGCATCGGGAGGCCTTGCTGGCAGCTGTCCCGGCGGGCCACCGGCTCGCGGATCCCGCCCGGGGCCTGCACCTGCACGATCTCGACGGCCAGCCGTTCGTCATGTATTCGCCCACCGAAGCCCGGTACTTCCACGAGGTGCTCGTCGGCGTCTTCCGCGGTGCCGGGATCGCGCCGCGCTACGTCCACCACCTCAGCCAGGTGCACACGATCCTGGCGCTGGTACGAGCCGGGCTGGGGCTCGCCCTGGTCCCGCAGGCGGCGAACGCACTCGGCCTCGACGGCGTCGTCCTGCGACCGGTGGAGGGCATCGCCGGAGAACCGGTCGAACTGGTCGCCGCCTGGCGCGCGAACGACGAGAACCCCGCGCTGCACGCCGTGCGCGACATCGTAATCGCCGCGACATCGGACGAGCGACGGGAACGCCCATACCACGGCGACCGCCCCGCAGAGCCCTAACGTGCTGCTCGCGCGCCCACGGGGCAGCTAGGCTAACCGAGCCCGATGGAAACCCACGTAAGACGACCGCTTGCGCCGCTGCGGGTACCGCCACGGGAAGACCCGAGCCAGTACAGCTCTCGCTGCTCCAGCTCGGGTCAACGCCAGCGGCGCAAGTCGCTGACTCGATGAACGTTTTTACACGTTTCCCGAACGGTGTGCTGTCGCCGCTCGTGGTCGCCACGCTCGGCGCGTCCCTGGCACACCAGCCCATCGGTCAACGCTTTGTGAGTTGCCGTTCAACTCCGACGCTGTCGATGTCTTCGCGGAGTTCCACTCCGTGCCCTGGTCCCTCTGGTGCGGACAGGCTTCCATTGACCACCTGCGGAGCGCCACCCTCTTTGTCAGGATGAGATGAGACACCTGGTGTGAGTACCGGGTACCAGAGCGAGGGCGGGATCGGAGATCCTGATAGCCGTGTCCACTTCAT
>NZ_JBSFLZ010000117.1:0-22423 GCF_053599315.1 Saccharopolyspora sp. NPDC000995 | reverse complement strand
GTCAAGACCCGCCAGGAGAAGGGCCGCTACACCTCCTTCACCGACTTCCTCGACAAGTCGGAGATCCTGGCCTGCAACAAGCGGGTCATCGAATCACTGATCAAAGCCGGCGCGTTCGACTCCCTGGGCCACACCCGGATGTCGCTGGTGCAGCACCACGAAGCCGCCGTCGATGCCGTCATCGGCCTGAAGCGGCAGCAGGCAATGGGACAGTTCGATCTCTTCGGCGCGGACACCTCCGAAGACAGTGCCGACGCCTCGCCGCTGGCGCACCTGAACTTCACCCACGAGGAATGGCCGCGCAAGCAGCTACTGTCCTACGAGCGGGAAATGCTGGGCCTCTACGTCTCGGCCCACCCCCTGGACGGCGCGGAACGGCTGCTCGCGCCCTACCAGGACACCGGGATCGCCGACCTGGTCGGCGGCGAACGGGACTTCAGCAGCGGCAAGGAGCAGCTCAAGATCGCTGGCATGATCTCGGGAATCCAGCGCCGCATCAACAAAAACGGCCACCCCTGGGCCATCGTCACGCTCGAAGACCTCGACGCCAGCGTGGAAGTGCTGTTCTTCCCCAAATCCTACGAAATGTTCGCCGACTGCCTCGTGGAAGACACCGCACTCGCAGTCAAGGGCCGCATCAACGAACGGGAAGGCACCATCAGCGTGTTCGCCTCTGACGCGGTGCCGGTAGACATCTCGGCGGCGGAGACCGACCCGGGCACCGACCCGGCGTTCGTGATCAAGGTGCCGGTGGGCCGGGTCAACCAGTCCCTGGTGGCGGAGCTGAAGCGGACGCTGCAGGCGCACACGGGAACCACGCCGGTGCAGCTCAAGCTGCAGAGCCAGCGCGGCACGACCCGGCTCGCGTTGTCGAGCGACTACTTCGTGTCCACGGAGAACGGCCTGCAAGGCGAGCTGAAGGGCCTGCTCGGCGCAGGCTGCTTCGAGGCGTACTGAACCAGGCGCGTCAGCTGGGGTCTATTGTTGCCTGGTGTGGGTTTCCGCGTGGTCGAGGCCAGCGCCCAGCGTGGTAAACGTGTTGTTCAGTAGGTGCGCTAGGTCTGCGGTGGCGAGGGTGGCAGCCCAGGCGCCTAGGGCGGATTCGCCTGCTGCCAGGGCGGCATGGACGAGCAGGATCGGCAGCGGATCGCGGTCGTCGCAGCCCATTCGCTCGCGGGTGAGTGCGGTGAGGTTGCTGCGCCAGGTGGCTGTCTTGTCCAGGCGTCGGGCGCGAAGGCTGGGTGTGGTCCAGGTCAGCTCCAGCAGTGCCAGCATGCGGTCCGGGTCAGTGATGCGCGCTGCGGCGTGGAGAAGTACCTCCTTCAGTGAATCCCAAGGGTGTTCGTCCAGCGGGCGGGCCCGGTAGGCGGCGATGAGGTCAGCGCCGACAGCATCCAGTTGGGAGAGCACTGCGTCGTCTTTGGTTTCGAAGTACCGGAAGAAGGTGGCGCGCGAGACCGAAGCGGCGTTGGCGATGTCCTCGACGGTGGTGGCCTCATAGCCGCGTTGGAGGAACAGCCGCAGGGCTGCCTCGGCGAGCTGTCGTCGCACTAGCGCCCGCTTCTGTTCGCGCAAACCGGGCATCGCACCGCTCCTGAGATCGAGTATCGTAAGAGAGACTGAGTCTCAGAATAGCGGGAGGTGACATGCTGCCGACGCGGCGACTGGGCGAACAAGGCTTGGAGGTGTCGGCCTTGGGTCTGGGCTGCATGGGCATGAGCCAGTCCTATGGCGTGCCGGATGATGCCGAATCGATCGCCACGATTCACCGCGCCTTGGAGCTGGGCTGTACCTTCTTCGACACCGCCGAGTCCTACGGACCCTTCATCAACGAAGAACTGCTCGGCCGTGCACTGCGCGGGCGCCGAGAGCAGGCGGTGGTGGCCACCAAGTTCGGGTGGGAATACGACAACGGTGTCCGGGGTGAACTCAATAGCAAGCCAGAGCACGTCCGGGCTGCCGTCGATGGTTCACTGCGGCGGCTGGGCACGGACTACATCGACCTGCTGTATCAGCATCGCGTCGACCTGGAGGTTCCGATCGAGGATGTCGCCGGCACCGTCGGTGAACTGATCAGCGTAGGGAAGGTGCGGTTTTTCGGCTTGTCGGAGGCTGGGGTGGAGACCATCCGCCGCGCCCACGGCACCACGCCCGTCTCCGCGCTGCAAACCGAGTATTCGTTGTGGGAGCGACACCTCGACGATGAGATTCTGCCTAACCTGCGGAAACTGGGCATTGGGCTGGTGCCCTACTCGCCGTTGGGGCGAGGCTTTCTCACCGGCGCCGTCAGGCGCGCAGAGGACTATCCCGAGCAGGATTACCGCCGGTTCGATCCTCGCTTCCAGGGCGAGAATTACGATCGCAACGTCGCCGCGGCCGAGTCTGTGCGCACGCTGGCTGTCAGTAAGGGCATCGCCCCTGCCCAGGCTGCACTCGCGTGGCTGTTGCACCAAGGCGATGACATCGTCCCCATTCCGGGCACTAAACGCCGCACCACGCTGGAGGAAAATCTCGCCGCAGCGGACATTCTCCTCAGTCCGTCCGAACTGGACAGTCTCGCGCTTCCAGTCTCCGGCCTGCGTTACCCAGAAGCGGTCATGCACGTCAACGGTCGATAAGCACAAATGCTGATCGTGTCTTTCCCTTGAACGGCGCCTCTCTGTCCCAAGGGGCTCGGCACAGAGAGTGCCGTTGCCTGCACAGCCCCTGCTGGTCGAGCTACACACGCTGCGGCGTGCTCTGGCATTCCGTCGCGTAGCTTTACGAAAACGCCTTGCCGTGATCGCCGGGTGCGTAGTGCGTCCAGGTAGCTCCGGCCTCGGCGGCCAGGGTGGTGTTGGGGTGGTATCCGAGCATTCCGGCGACAACGGGGGCGGGTGCTTGGAGGACGAGCTGGCGGATGGTGGCGGTGCGGTCGTCACGGCTCGGCAGGCCGAGGTTACGCAGCCGAAGGCGCAGCGAGGTGGTGTGCAGGGGTTGCCCGGCGCGGCGACCGGGGAACAGGAACGGGTTGGTCACGCCGCCGGCAGTGGTGAGGTTCAGCCGGTTTTCAAGGTAGCGGCGGCAGGTGGAATCGCCGAGACCGCCGGCGCAGTCGGTGCAGACCGGGCAACCGTCCGGGGCACGGCGCCCGGGCAACAGCCGGTTGATTCCGCAGTCGGCGCACTGTCCGTTCGCTTCACCCTGATTGGTTCTTCGCGGGGTGAGCGTTGCGGGGAGCAGCCCGTTCGGTCACACCGTCTTCGAAGGCGGCAGCATGCCCATGCCCTCGTGCCACAGCGTCCGAAAACGCTCACGGCTGCGGTGGAGTGCGTTGGCTGAGGTGGTTCTCAGGTCGGTGTGACAGATTTATGTGAAACAGGTTCACTGGAGTCAGGGGCAACGCTGCCGAACGCGAAGGAGTCCTATGTCCAGCACCGACGCGCACACCGATCTTCCCGTTATCGACCACGACTTCGTGCAGAACCTGCACGCCGGGCTCGACCGAATTCGGGCCGCCACGCCAGTCCAGCGCATGGTCACGAGGAGCGGCCTGGAAGTCTGGGTGATCACCCGCTACGACGATGCCCGCGCCGCGCTGGCGGATGCCCGACTGAGCAAGAACAACGCCCGCATGAACGAGGTGGTCCAGGCGAAGCTGCCGCCGGACGTGGACCGCCGGGAGTTCGTCGACGGGCTGGTCGAGCACATGCTGAACATGGACCCGCCGGACCACACCCGGCTGCGCAAGCTGGTGGTCAAGGCGTTCACCGCGCGCCGGTTGGAGGGCATGCGCTCGCGCATCGAGGAGATCAGCGCAGGGCTGCTCGACGCGATGGCAGAGCAGTCCGAAGTGGACCTGCTAAACGCGTTCGCCTTCCCGCTGCCGATCCAAGTGATCTCTGAGCTGCTGGGGGTGGACGAGAGCCGTCGGGACGATTTCCGGGCCTGGACCAACGCCCTGGTGGATGCACCGGAAGATTCGGCGCAGGCCGCCATGGCGATGGCCCAGTACCTGGCCGAGCTCATCGAGACAAAGCGCCGCGAACCCGCCGACGACCTGGTCACTGGGCTGATCGAGGCCACCGACGACCAGGACCGGCTCAGCGAGCCGGAACTGATCTCGATGGTGTTCCTCCTGCTGGTCGCAGGGCACGAGACGACGGTCAATTTGATCGGAAACGGGGTGCTGGCGCTGCTGCGCAATCCGGACCAGTGGGCGGCGCTGGTGGCGGACCCGGGGCTGGTGCCCGCCGCGGTCGAGGAAATGTTGCGCTTCGACGGCCCGGTGATCCACGGAACGTTCCGGCACACTGCCGAACCCGTCGAGTACGGCGGCGTGCAGATCCCGGCTGGCGAGATCGTTTGGGTGGGGTTGGCGTCGGCGAACAACGACCCGGACCGCTTCGCCGAGCCGAACCGCTTCGACATCACCCGCGACGCGCACGGGCACCTGGCCTTCGGCCACGGCATCCACTTCTGCCTGGGGGCGCAGCTGGCCCGCCTGGAGGCGCAGATCGCGGTGCGGCACCTGGTCGAACGCTTCCCGAACCTCCGTGCGGCCGGTTCGCTGGACGACGTGCACTGGCGCTACAGCACGTTGATCCACGGCCTGCAGAGCCTCCCGGTCCGCCTGCGCTGATTCAGGGGTGGGCTAAGCGGCTGCGCCGCTTAATAGCGCTGACCCAAAGGCAACAACCCCTCCCCGAGGAGGAGGATTCGCCCGGGTCGTCGCGGCTACCGTGGTCCGATGCGGATCTCGTTGCCGGACCACCGGCTGGTGCTAGACGGCGCGTTGGCGCTGCTGGTCTTCGCGCTGGCGGGCGGCACTTCGCTGGTCGCAGTCCGGGGCGCGGGCCCGCTGCTGTGGTACGGGATCCTCGGGGTTTCGGTCGGGCTCACCGCGTGCCTGGTGTTCCGCCGGGTCCGGCCGACCGCGGCGGTCGTCGCGGGTTCGGCCTGCATGCTCGTGCTAGTCGCGTTGCCGAACATGACCGGCGGCGTGTCGCCGGTGCTGCCGTTCTCGCTGGTCTACCCGGTGCTGCTGTACTCGGTCGTCGCCTGCGCCGAGTGGTCCGCGTTTGCCGGTCCTGTGCGGCCTGCTCGGCGCGGTGATCGTCGTGCTGCGGCGCTACGAACAGCCTCCTGGAACTCGCGCGCCGGTCGTCGCCCCGTCGAAAGGGGCCCGGGTGGGAGGCTCTGACCGGCCGGGAACGCGACGTGCTCGGCTCGCTGGCGCTGGTCCTGCAGGTGCCCGGCTTCGTCCTGGACGACAGCTCCGCAGGGGCGCTCGCTGCGTTCGGGCTCGCCGCGGCGGCGACCGGGGGCGCGATGCTCACCTGGGGGCTGATCCGTCCGTGGGGCGAACGGTTCCCGCGCTGGATTCCGCGGGCGGCCGGCAGGAGGGTTCCAGTCGACCTCGCCGTCGCACCGGTCCTTGGGGTGTCCGTGCTGGTGATGGCGGCATCCAAGTTGCTCCTGATGCAGACCTTCACCGAGGCCTTCGGCCCCGACGACGTGCTGATCGTGCTGCCCGTCTACCTCTGGCCGCTGTGGTCGGTCGCCCTCGCGCTGGCCGCCGTGAACTACGCATCCGCCGAAGCACCGCGGCGGAACCCATCAGCGCAGCGCGATGATGGTGTAGGGGCCGACCTCGCGCTTGGCGAAGGCGGGCGAGTCGAACACTGCCGGATCGAAGTAGACATCGTAGTCCCGGACGTTCGGCTGCTGCGGGAAGGCGTCGCCCTTCAACTGCAGCACCAGCTTGCCCGACTGGTCTTCCGGGAGCTCCACATCGGAATGCGGGCTCACCGGGTTGGTCAGGACGAAGACGTTGGGCGTCTTGAACCGGCTCTTGCGCAGCATGCCCAGCAGCTCGTCGGGGGTCTTCGCGGTGGTCCACCTGTGGATCTCGGCGGCGCGCTCGTCGTAGTCCGCCAGCGGGTTGGCGTAGTGCGGAGTCTCCTGCTGGAAGCCCCAGTACGGCTGGAAGGACATCAGCTTGTAGTCGGTGGTGAGCAGCACGTTGTCCGTCGGCTTGCGGCCGGTCAGCTCGGCGATCGCGCGGATCTCGTCATCGGTCCACGAGCCGGGCTTGGCCGGGTCGCGCTGACCCATCGCGTTGTCGCCGGTGGGGTAGTAGTCCGCGTAGGCGCGTTCGACGGACGGCTGCAGCGCCAATCCGATCGCGCCCTGGTTGATGGTGATCGCGCCGAGCAGCCCGAGCGCGGTGGCGACCATGCTGATCCGCAGCGCGTACCGGGCGTCCAGCTTTTGCCGCAGGTAGCCGACGAGTTCCAGCAGGCCGAAGACGCCGGCGACGGCCAGCGTCACGTCGAGGATCACGTTGAGACGGAACGCCAGCAGCGTCGTCTTGGCGATCAGCGCCAGCGTCGACAGCACGAACCAGCCGTAGACCGCGAGCACGATGCTCAGCATCGAGGCGGCGACCTCGCTGCGCCGGCACCGCAGCAGCAGCCACACCAGACCGGCCAGGCACAGCACCCCGAACGCGGTGCCTTCCATCATCGGCACCGGCAGGAACGCGCCGTCCTCGGGCAGGTAGTGCTGCGCCGCGCTTCGCGGGTTGTCCAGCAGGAAGTGGGTGGAGAGCAGGTAGGGCAGCCAGACCAGCAGCGCGATGACCAGGCTGACGATGCCGATCGGCAGCAGCCGCAGGAACAGCTGCCGTACCGTCGGCCACAGCCGTTCCCCCTGGTGCACCCGGAACACTCCGGTGATGATCGCCATCAGCACGACCATCAGCACCGCGAACCCGAAGTGCAGGGTGTAGGTGATGGCCGTGAAACCGACGTAGCCGCCGATGCAGACGAGTGTCCACCGTGGAGCGTGGCCCCGGCGGCGCAGCGCGTGCCAGGCCAGTACGGCGATCGGTGCCAGCCACGCCGCCGACGGCCAGGCGTAGGGCTCCTCGATGCCGTGCAGCATCCCGGCCAGCCCCGTCACGATCGCGGCGAGCAGCGCCAGCCGGCGCCGCACCACGACGCTCCACAGCGTGAATGCGACGACGGTGGTCACCGCCACCCAGGCCAGCGCGTACGGCTTGTACGCCGCCCAGCCCTCCCAGCCGATGAGGTTAGCGAACCGGCCGCCCAGCCAGAACCAACCGCCCGGGTAGTAGGGACCGGTGTCGGCGTAGTTCAGGTCGGCCAGGCCCGAAGTGCTGGCCATCCGGGTCATGTACTGCAGGCGGAAACCGTTGTCCACGGACGAACCGCCGTAGTAGAACCTGGTGGCCTGCAAGGGGATCGCGAGCGCGAACGTGCTGAACGCGCTGAGTGCCACCCAGGCGCCGAACAAGCGCAGCCAGCGCGGCGAGCGGCGATGTCCGAACGCCAGCAGCAGGAACAGCACTGCCAGCACCAGCGCGCTGCTGATGGCCGCGAGCGCTTCCGGTGCGAAGCTGGGCTCGCTGATGCTCAGCCGGGCGATGCCGAACTGCAGCACCAGGCTCAGGACCGCCGCAACGAACGCGCTGAGCAGCAACTCGACGACAGTGCTGCGCAGCGGTAGCCGAACGGCCGAATCCCGGCGCGGTTCGTCGATCGGGCTCGGTCCGGTCAACAGCGGACTCGGCAGGATTCCCGCCACTTCGCGCGTCCTTCGGCGTAGCTGACATGGGGGCTCGCGCAGAATAGTTGACGTGCGCTGTGCGCCCTGTCATCGGGTGATGCGGGCGCGACGCGTTGGAGCGCTAGGGTGACGCAGCACAACGGTCGTGGCAGCCGGTAGGAGGTTGGCGGGTGGCGGACAGCCCGGTGGAGCCCGGCGGCACGCGCGCCGCCCCGGAGCGGACCGAAGCCGCGGTCGGCACCGAGCCGGAACCGGTGGTTCCGCAGCTGGTCGCGCCGCCGCCCCGCGTGGTGGTCAAGGCCGACCTGCTGCCCGCGGTGAGCGCTGTGTCGCTGATCTCACTGCTGGGCCTGCCGATCGGCTGGGTGTGGTCGCGGTTGGCGCCGCCGCAGGAGAGCGTGCTCGGCCTGCAGGGCAGGCTGACCCCGCTGCTGGTGGAGGCCTACCACGGCTTCGACGCGATCGCGATCTTCGCGTTGATCGCCTTCGCCGCCGGACTGCTGACGTCTTCGGTGCTGTGGCTGGTGCGCAGGCGGCGCGGCCCGGTGCTGCTCATCGCGGGTGCGCTCGGGTCGGTGGTCGCGTCCTGGCTGGGCGTGCAGCTGGGCGCGTCGTTCGCCGGTGGTCTGTACGCGATGCCAGCGAACCCGCAGCTGGGCGACCTGATCACGATCGCCCCGCAGGTCGGCACCTACTGGGTGCTGCTGGTGCAGCCGTTGGCCGTCGCGCTCGGCTACGGCCTCGCCGCCTCCTGGAACGGCCTGGACGACCTCGGCCGCCGCCTTGGCTGACAGGACTGTTTCCAAATTCGTTTCCCAATACGCGGGTGCTTCGACGTCGGCTGGTAGTGGCCTGGCTCCGGCTCACCAACCGTGTGCGGCGAATGGACTGTTCACTTGAATAGATGAAGCGAACGGATGCTCCGTTCGCTTCACAGCGGCACCCGCCAAAACAGCCCCTATGGCGCCGAATTCCCTCACGGGCGCTGACCAGCGGAAATGTTCCCGCTGATCACTTCGGGGCGCCGCGGAAGGACTGGGTGATCTGCTTCAAGGTGTCGACCGGGACCGCGTCCGCGACGTTCTGATCGGCCGCGGCGATGAAGACCACCGAGCTAGCGCCGTCGTTGTTGGTGGCGAGCACGCTGACCGCGACCGTCGCGGAGTCGCAGGTCTCGGGGGACGGCATCGTGATCTCGGCGATGATCCGGACGGCAGGAACACCGCCCGCGAGCTGAAGCTGCTCCGGCGGGCCCGGCAGGACCACGGGAGCCTGGTCGGCGCGCGTGTAAGCCACCGCGGCGAACTTCTGCAGCGTTTCGGTGGCCACCGCGGCGTCGTCCGGGCCTCGGCGGGCGGTCGCGCCCGAGACTGCCCGGTAGCTGGTCGGAGCGCCGGTGCAGAAGCCCTTCTGGTACTCGGCCACGCCGGTCATCGTCACCGGGTCGTCGGGCGGGCCGAAGCCGTGCACGTTCTCCGGGTTGGAGTCCAGCTTCCAGCTCATCGGCACGTCGTAAATCGCGCCCCGCTTCGGCACCGTCGCCACCTGCCAGCCGGGCACGAGCGGGGGCAGTTGCGGGTTGGCCGCCGTCGGCGGCGCGGCGGACGTCGCGCTGGTGATTGGCTTGGACGGCGTGCTGGTGCGTGCGGGCGGCGGCGGTGCCGCCTGAGATCCACCGTCGGAGGTGCTGAGCACGACGATCGTGGTGACGATCGCGATCACGGTCACCGAGACGAGCGCGATCGCCGCGATCATCGGCCCACGGCTCTTCCCCGGCGGGGTCGGCGAAGGCTGCGCCGGGTAGCCGCTGACCATGCCGGGATAGGGCGGTTGCTGGGGCGTCGGTGGAGACTGCGGCGGCTGCTGGGGCTGGGGGAACGCGCCGAAACCCTGGTACTGCATGCCGGGCTGGGGCCCCGATGCGCCGGGCTGCGCGGTGTTCGGATCGTAGTGCCCGTACTCGTTGGAGCCCCGATTACCAGGTGAGGACATGCGGAGATCCTATCGATGCCGCAAGACAACCCAGCGCCACGTCTTTCGCGTTCAAAGCGGCGCAGCCGCACGCAGCCCGCACCGCGCGCGGGACGAGCCGGGCATCATCGTCCTGGTCAGTTCACGCTGGTGTGCTGGGCGAAATCCGTCAGGGGCGCCGGAACCGCGCGAAGTTCGCGAAGGAACTCGGTTTCCCGCAGCAGCAGCCGCCGGATGTTGCGCAGCCGCTGCAGGGGGTCGATTTCTTCGAGCAGCTCCTGCCGGTCCTCCACGGTCAGCACGCAATCGTCGGCCAGCAGGTACGAAAGCGTCGCGGTGTCGGCGTCCTCGGCCGGAGCTTCGCGGTGTCCGCCGCGCAATCCGGTGTCGTGGTAGCGCTGGTATGCCGCGCGGGCGGCGGTCGTCAGGTACTCGCGGCGCGCCGGTGAGTCGTTCACCGGGGCGGTGTCCGGCAGCCACTCGATGTCGGCCATCAGGTACGGCGCCGCACTCCGGTCGATCTGCAGCAGCCGGAACCGGCGCTCCCCGTTGGCGCTGATGTCGTACCGCCCGCCGGGCAGCTGCCGAACCTGGTCCAGCAGCGCGGAGCAGCCGACGTCGTACATCGAGTCGACGTTGTCCTCGCCGACTTCCCAGCCCTGCCGGATGGCGACCACGCCGAACCGGCGGTGCGGCAGGTCCTCGCCGACGAGGTCGGTGACCAGCTGCCGGTAGCGCGGCTCGAAGATGTGCAAGGGCAGGTGGCCGCCCGGCAGCAGAGCGGAACCGAGCGGGAAGAGGGGCAGCACGTCCATCACGCCACAAACCTACTTCCCAAATGCCCCGGTAGCAGCGTTCAAGGAATTCCGGGCTCGTTTTGTGCGGCGGTGCGGTCTCGTCGTGCGCGTCGCACGTCGCGCTGGCGATTTCGCCGCCTGTGCGCCGAATGCGCCGACCTGCGCCGCGGCGCGAGACGAGTCTGGATGCACTCCCTTCAGCTCGGGGGCCGGAGCACGGCGAAGGGGTCGGTGACCTGCAGGTCCCGGGAGGTGAACTGGAACAGCGCGGGCGGCCGACCACCGGCCGGTCCCGCGGGCACCGTGTGGCCGGTGGGTTCCAGCACACCGCGCCGGGACAGCACGCGCTGCAGGTTGGTCGCGGCGACCTGGTAGCCGAGCGCGGCGGAGTAGATCCGGCGCAGCTCCGAGACGGTGAACTCGGCGGGGGCCAGCGCGAAACCGATGTTCGTGTAGGACAGCTTGGCTCGCAGCCGGTCCCGCGCGGCCAGCACGATCAGCTCGTGGTCGAAGGCGGTCGGCGGCAGCGCGTCGACCGGGTGCCATGCCGTGTCGGCGGGGACCTCGGGGTCGACGTCGGAGGGCACCAGCCCGAGGAAGGCGGTGGCGACGACGCGGCGGCCGGGCACCCGGTCCGGGCTGCTGAACACCGAGAGCTGCTCGACGTGGGTCAGCTTGTGCACGTCGACCTTCTCGGCCAGCTGCCGCCGGATCGAGGTCTCCACGTCCTCGCTGGCGGCCAGCCGCCCGCCGGGCAGTGACCAGCGGTGCACGTCCGGTTCCTGAGCGCGTTGCCAGAGCAGCACCTGCAGCCGGTCGTCCCGGCCCTGGAGGACGCCGGCGAGCACTTCGTGACGAGCGTCGCCCTTGTCCGCGCAACTCGCGATGTTAGGATATGTCACGTTTTCGATTCTAAGGCGAAAACCTCGGGGAGCTTGATCCGGGGTGCTAGCGGAGCCTCCGGGCGGGTTCTCCCGGAGGTCCGGCGAGGAGGACGACATGGCCGCGACTGCAACATGGGAGCGGACCGACGCCGGTTACACCGGGGTGGCACCCACCGCCGAATGGGCGCGCGAGGTGCGCGAGCTGGCCGACGAGCGCAACGCGGTGCTGCTAGCGCACAACTACCAGCTGCCGGAGATCCAGGACGTCGCCGACCACACCGGCGATTCGCTGGCGCTGAGCCGCATCGCGGCTAACAGCTCCGCCAGCACGATCGTCTTCTGCGGCGTGCACTTCATGGCCGAGACGGCGAAGATCCTCGGTCCGGACAAGACGGTGCTCATCCCGGACGCGCGGGCGGGATGTTCGCTGGCCGACTCGATCACCGCCGACCAGCTGCGGGACTGGAAGGCCGAGCACCCGGGCGCCGTCGTGGTGTCCTACGTGAACACCACCGCCGAGGTGAAGGCGGAGACGGACATCTGCTGCACCTCGTCGAACGCGGTGGACGTGGTCCGCTCCATCCCGACGGACCGCGAGGTGCTGTTCTGCCCGGACCAGTTCCTGGGCGCGCACGTCAAGCGCGAAACCGGCCGGGAGAACCTGCACATCTGGGCCGGGGAGTGCCACGTGCACGCCGGGATCAACGGGCCCGAGCTCGCCGCGCGGGCGGCGGCCAGCCCGGACGCCGACCTGTTCATCCACCCCGAGTGCGGGTGCGCGACCTCGGCCCTCTACCTGGCCGGTGAGGGCACCGTCGCCAAGGAACGGGTGAAGATCCTGTCCACCGGCGACATGCTGACCGCGGCGAAGGAGACCGGCGCCCGCTCGGTGCTGGTGGCCACCGAGGTCGGCATGCTGCACCAGTTGCGCCGCGCCGCACCCGAGATCGACTTCCGGGCGGTCAACGACCGCGCGTCCTGCCGCTACATGAAGATGATCACCCCGGCGGCCCTGCTGCGCTGCCTGCGGGAAGGCGCCGACGAGGTGCACGTGCCGAAGGACGTCGCCGACCGGGCGCGGGCCTCGGTCGAGCGGATGATCGCCATCGGCAAGCCCGGAGGCGGCGAATGAGCTGGGAAGCAGGTGCGGACTTACTCGTCGTCGGCACCGGCGTTGCGGGCCTGACGGCGGCGCTGCGGGCCCGCGAGCTGGGCCTGCGGGTGCTGGTGGTCAGCAAGGACAGCGCGTCGGCGGGCAACACCAGCTGGGCGCAGGGCGGTATCGCCGTGGTCCGCCCAGACGAGCTCGACCCGGGCGACAGCCTGCGCAAACACGTCGAGGACACGCTGACCGCCGGCGCAGGACTGTGCTCGCGTCCGGCGGTGCGGGACATCCTCGCCGAGGGCGCCGAGGCGATCGCGCGGCTGCGCGCGGCAGGTGCCCGCTTCGACCTGGGCGCGGACGGTGAGCTGGCGCGGACCCGCGAGGGCGGGCACAGCGCGTTCCGCGTGATCCACTCCGGCGGCGACGCGACCGGGGCAGAGGTGCAACGCGCGTTGTCCGAAGCCGTGCGCGGCGGTGGAATTCCGGTCCTGGAGCAGCATTGCGTCGTCGAGCTGCTGCGCGGCGACAGCGGCGCCGTCGTCGGGGCGCTGGCGATGGACTCAGAGAGCAGGGCGGGTGTGTTGCACGCCCCGGCGGTGCTGCTGGCCACCGGCGGCCTCGGCCAGCTCTACGCCGCCACCACGAACCCGGAAGTGTCCACTGCGGACGGTATCGCGCTCGCGCTGCGGGCCGGTGCCTCCGTCGCGGACCTGGAGTTCGTGCAGTTCCACCCGACGGTGCTCTACACGCCGGGTGGGCCGCGAGGGCGGCGGCCGCTGATCACCGAGGCGGTGCGCGGGGAAGGCGCGGTGCTCGTCGACGTGCACGGGCGGCGCGTGATGGAGGGGGAGCACCCGCTGGCCGACCTCGCCCCGCGCGATGTCGTGTCTGCGGCGATCAACAAGCGGGCCGCCGAAACCGGCGCGGAGCACGTGTTCCTCGACGCGACGAGCATCGGCCCGGGGTTCGGCGAGCGGTTCCCGACGGTGTACGCGGCGTGCCAGGCGGCCGGCATCGACCCGGTCCGCGAGCCGATCCCGGTGGCCAGCGCGGCGCACTACTCGTGCGGCGGCGTGGTGTCCAGTGTGGATGGCCGAACGACCGTGACCGGGCTCTACGCCGCCGGTGAGGTCGCGTGCACCGGGCTGCACGGCGCGAACCGGCTGGCGTCCAACAGTCTCCTGGAAGGGCTCGTGGTCGGTGGGCGTGCGGCCGAGGCGGTGGCCAAGGACCTGTGCTGCGGGCTGCTGAACCGCAAGGTCCCCGGTGCGGCGGTGCAACCGGCGATGGCGGTGGTCGACCGGGACCTGTTGCAGCGCACGATGAGCCGCTACGTCGGCATCGGGCGCGACGACGAGGGGCTCGCGGAAGCGACCCGAGTCCTGGACCGGGCGGCCATCGTCCGTCCACTGCGGACTCGGCAGGCCGTCGAGGACTCGTCGCTGGCGCTGACCGCGCAGGCGTTGCTGGCGGCGGCCAGGCAACGCGCCGAGTCGCGCGGCTGCCACCGCCGAACGGATTTCCCGGGCATCGACGACCTGCGCTGGCGTCGCAGCACGGTGCTCCGGCTCGACGCCTCGGGGTGCCTCATTCACACCGCGGCCGGGATTGCGAGGACAGCGGCATGAGCATCGATCTGGAGAAGGCCCGCGAGGTCGTCCGCACGGCGCTTGCCGAGGACCTGCGCTACGGGCCGGACGCGACCACCGAGGCAACGGTTCCGGCCGGGGCGATTGCCGAGGCCGCGTTCAACACCCGCCGGGCCGGGGTGGTCGCGGGCCTGCCGCTGGTGCGCCTCGTGCTCGACGAGGTGCTGGGCGCGGACGCCTACGCCGTGCTCTCCGAACGTTTCGACGGTGCTGTGCTGTTGCCCGGCGACTGCGTGCTGCAGGTGAAAGCCCCGGTCCGCGGCTTGCTCACGGCGGAACGCACGGCGCTGAACCTGCTGTGCCACCTGTCGGGCATCGCGACCGCGACGGCGGCGTGGGTCGAGGCCGTCGCGGGCACGGGCTGCCGGATCCGGGACAGCCGCAAGACGCTGCCGGGCCTGCGGGAGCTGCAGAAGTACGCGGTCCGCTGCGGCGGCGGGTTCAACCACCGGATGGGCCTCGGCGACGCGGTGCTGATCAAGGACAACCACGTGGTGGCGGCTGGCTCGGTGGTGGCGGCGGTGCGCGCCTGCCGCGAGCACGCGCCGGACCTGCCGATGGAGGTCGAGGTGTCCACGCTGGACGAACTCGACGAGGCGCTGGCGGAGGACGTGGCGCTGGTCCTGCTGGACAACTTCACACCGCAGCAGTGCGCGGAAGCGGTCCGCCGGGTCCGGGAGACGTCGCCGGCCACGGAACTCGAAGCATCGGGGGGTCTGACCCTCGAAGTGGCCCGCGCATACGCGGAAACGGGAGTCCAGTACCTGGCGGTAGGAGGCCTGACCCACTCCTCCCCAGCTCTCGACCTCGGCCTGGACATGTAGTCACCGGGTGGCGAAGGGCTTGCTGAACAGGTCCACGTCCCACTGCTCGACTGCCCGATGAGCGCGATACCACTCGTTGTGCTCAAGGCAGCGCCGAAACGCGTCGGGCCGACCGAGCGCGTCGTACCCGGTCACAAAAGGGATTCGAAATCGATGCGCAACTCGACGGGGTCGGACACCGCCAGCTTGTCGGTGTCGACCCCGGCGGGTGCGTAGAGCCGCGTTGTCGGATCCAGTCGGTAGCGGAACGCGGTCAAACGCCGGTCGTCTTGGCGGTCGCTCTCGAAGCGCCAGAAGTGCTCGATGCCTGCGGCAGCGTACTCGGCTGGCTTGTCGATCTGATCGGCGGTGACGGAGCCCGGCGACATCACTTCGATCACCAGCAGGCAGTGCTGGGGACGCAGGTCGGCGTCCTCCGGCAAGGCGGAGTCGTACACGACGACGTCTGGTCTGCGGTTGAGCAGCGGCACGTCCCGCAGTCGCAGATCGACATCCGTGGCAACGGTGAGCTCGGGTCCAGCCGCGAGCTCGAGTTCGTTCGCGAGACGCCGTGCGATGATCTGGTGCGAGCGACGGGGGGCAGGCGTCACGACGATGGCTCCATCGACAATCTCGATGCGGCGGCACACTTCTTCGGGCAGCGCCTCGTACCCCGCGGCGCTCAGCCCCTCCGGTGGTAGCGCCATCCAGTCAGGAAGTGCGGTCATTGTCGAGCCCCTCTCCCTACGGGTACCGGACCAGCGTAGCTGTAGCGCCTCGTCGCAGGGACCTCGCGCGACGATTCCTTCACTTGGAGTTACGTAATGCTACCGAACGTGTTCATGCTTGTGGATGTCGGGCATGATCTGGTCATGGCACAGCTGATCGGGGTGAGGCGCTGGTGAGCACTGTGCAGGCCGAGCGGGTTCGGCATGGGCATGTAGTCACTCGGTAGCGAGAATTTTGAACAATGCGTTGTTCACATCGGTCAGGGCTGCTGTGTCGACCCGGCGCTTCTGCTTTGTCAGCCAGGCCTTGCGGAACGGGCTGATCCTGTCCACGACAGCGAAACTGCCCTCGCCGACGGCGACCGACCAGCCTCCTGGAAATTCATCTTGCACCACAGGAACGACCAGTACTTGGGGTACATCTGGCAATGCGTTGTACATCCCGCCGGATACGACGAGCACCTGGGTGAGGTGTGGCCGGTTCGTATCCCAGATTTCACCGCGAAGCGGGCTCATTCGTGCCCGGCCTCCTGTTCTGTGCCGTCTAGGTCGCCGGAAAGGTCG
Organism: Saccharopolyspora sp. NPDC000995; assembly: GCF_053599315.1. Taxonomy (NCBI): domain Bacteria; kingdom Bacillati; phylum Actinomycetota; class Actinomycetes; order Pseudonocardiales; family Pseudonocardiaceae; genus Saccharopolyspora; species Saccharopolyspora sp. NPDC000995. The sequence goes on along the minus strand of NZ_JBSFLZ010000117.1, from coordinate 6,350 downwards.
GCATCCCACGCGTCAATGAGGTCGCGGTGAGTACGGTGCCACTCGTTGTGAGCGATGTGGCGCCGCCGGGTGTCCTCTCTCTCCAATGCTCGGACCATCCACTCGTTGGCTGAGATGCCATCGGCTTCCGCCCAGCGGCGGGCGTGTTCATACAGCTCGGGGTCGAGCGAGATCGTCGTCCTCATGAAGGAAGATGCTAGCAAGAGGTGATGGCGGTTCCTGCTAGCTCATTGGTGTGGAGAGGTAGCTGCCTGTCTTGGCTGAGGTGTTGTTCTGGGCTGTCGGGGAACCTGGCCGCACGGGTGCGGTCTGATACAAAACCGTGGGGTGGAGATGACAAATTCCCTGTTTGTTCTGCCTTCGTCGTTGTTGGGCGGGATCTACCGGGCCAGGCGGCCCACCGGGCCCGTTGTCGGGTTGGTCGTCGTGCTGGGCTGCCTGATCGTCGGGCAGGCCATCGCCGCGCTGGTGCTGTTCCCGGTGCTCGGGGCTTCGCCGGAAGTCCTGCTCGGCGGCGCGATGGGGCTAGTTGACCAGCTGGCGATGATGCTCAGCTTCGGCGGCGCTGCCGGTCTGCTGACGCTGTGGATCTGGGGCAAGGAGCGCCGGTCGTTGGGCAGCGTGGGGTTCTTCCCCGCGTCGCGCGTCGGCGCGCACCTGGCGCTGGGCGCCGGGGTGGCGGTGGTGCTGCTGTCGGTGCCGGTCGGCGCGAACATCCTCAGTGGACAGTTCGAGGTCGGTTCGGTCCGCGCCGCGCAGATCGGCGGCGCGCTCGTGGCGCTGATCGGGTTCATCGTGCAGGCCAGCACCGAGGAGGTCGTCACCCGCGGCTACCTGATGCAGGTCACCTACCGGAAGTGGGGCCTGACCGCCGCGATCGCCTTCCAAGCGGTGGTGTTCACCGCGCTGCACGGAGTCAACGCCAACGTCAGCGTGATCGCCCTGGTCAACATCCTGCTGATCGCCCTGCTGCTGGCGTTCTGGGCGCTCACGGAGGGCGGCCTGTGGGGCGTTTGCGCGTTCCACGTGGTGTGGAACTGGCTGCAGGGCAACGTGTACGGCATCGAAGTGTCCGGAATGGAAATCCGCACGACGGTGCTGGACATCGGCGTCGCGCCGGGCAGCGCGAGCCTGCTCACGGGCGGCGGGTTCGGCGTCGAAGGCAGCCTGATCGCCACCGCGGTGCTCGCCATCGCCGCGGTGCTCGCCGCCGTCGCCTTCCGGCACAACCTCGCCCGTACGAGCGAAGCGTGAAGGCCACCTTTCGCCGAGCGAGTCGGCAGCCGAGCAGGTCGGCAGAAGGTGCCCTTCATCTCGGGGGTCTGGCGGGACGTGGGCGAAGGTCCTTGATTGTGCTCTGACCAGCACGAACAGTGCTGAGGAGTACCGACGTGTTTGGACAGGTTCCGACCCCTCGGACGGCCTGTAGGCGGCCTGACGTGGCCTGGCGGACGGTCAGCAAGATCATCTGGGCTGGTGCCGTGATGAGCATTTCAGCTCGGCTGATGCTGCGGTGATCGCTCACGCGGGCTCGGTGGTGGCGGTGATGGTCGCAGATATCGAGCACCATCACACGGCTGATGGTGAGTGGGCGGTCTGCGGCGGTCCGGCTGACGAGTGGGTGCGGCTGGCGGAAGTGCTCGGCAACGTGGAGGCGGCCGTGCGGGAGGCTCGGCGGCGGCTGGCTCCGGTTCGGCGGGCGGCGGTGGCTCGGGCGGTGGGTGCGACTCGTCGCCAGGAGTAGCGAACTCGCCATACGTTGATCGTGTGAGGGCAAGGGGTGGCATGTCGGCTGTCCCTTGCCTTCGCATGTCCTGGTGTCTCCACCTACGAGTGAGGGGCCTGTGTTCTCTTCCCGTCGACCTGGCGCCGCCTGATCAGATCGTGTCAAGGGGGCACCTTCCGGCTTGTCGTGGGGTTCGTGCGGTCTGCCCCCTTGACTCGGTCTGATAGCCCCTTGTGGAGGTCGACGGGAAGAGAACACGGTCCTGAGCGGACCGCAACGCGCGGGCTCCTCCCCTCTCCCCGGAGACCTCCTGGGGTCTGGGGGCGGAGCGCCCCAGCTCCACTTACGACGACGCAACCTGTCCTACCCCGCTCGTCACCCTCCCCGGCTTCTTCCTTCTTCCTCTCCCCACGAATATCCCCGGGGCGTAAGTCCAAGCGGCTGAAGCCCTGCTTCGGGCGAACGTCGAGCCGAAGGAGGGCGAAGCGCTGTAGCAGGTCAGGCGTCGTTACCGTGGTCATCTTCCTGGTCAGGCTCCCAGAATTCCATCATCTCGGGGTCGCCTTTCTTGTCCGGGTCCCAATATTCGATTACTTCGTCGAAATCGTAGACGAAATAGATCGGCTTATATTCGCAGCTCTTGAGTTTTTCGAATATTTCTTGCGCGATTTGCTTATGTTTCTTTTCGTCTCCGCGTGGGCCTCGGACGGTCAAACCACGGGGCATTTCCTTGAATGGTATCCCCGTGTCTTCGTCTACGTCGTGGCCAAGGTCGTGCCTGATGGACAGCTCGAAAGTAACAAAGTGACTGGAGTTGGGGTCACGTATCGCGAGGTAGTCTGCATATGGCTCTTTGATCGACTCGAAGTCGAGTCCGATAATTTGCTCGATTTTCGTTACCGTAGAGGCCGGATTGCCGTCATCGTCAAAGTAGATATCAAAATATTTCGGCATCAGCTTTCCCGTTTCCAGTGGAAGTCAAAAAACTTACCCCATACTCTGACACGCGTGAGTTTTCCTGCATTGCCGGGTGCATTGATATACGCCTTCAGTCCATTGAATGCATTCTCGCTGGTCAGATCCGTCTTTCGCGCATCAATTATAACGTCTGAACTTTGCCCTCCCTTTTTTTGCGATTTACTAATCATTTTCTTGACGGTTTTGTGCGACGGAACGTTCCCGTCCTTTTGCTGCAAGGTCTTGAACTCTACAAGAGTACCGTTAACCGTAGCATCAGCTGTACGCAACCCTCTTCGGGTCGACAGACGGCGAATGATGTTGGGCCCGCTCTGCGCTAATCTTTTGGCAATCGACTGTTCGTCTGGGCTGAATTTTTCTTCGTCGGTGGTTCCGTTGTCTTCGATCGAGCCGGGCCATGTTGCGGGGTCGTCGGTGACTCCGTCTGGCAGTGGTTCGGGTGCGGTTACGATGGGTTTGGGCAGGTTGTCGTAGGTGCTAGTTGGTGTTGGGTGCTGGGTCGTGGGGGCAGGTGGGGTCGGTGGTGGGCGGGTTGTCGGGGTTGTCCGATGGGGTTCGCTTGCTTCTTGGATCTTGTGGCGCAGATTGGCGAGTGCGCGCACGATTTCGGCAGCGGCGTTTGCGAGCTGGTGTGCTTCGTAGACAAGTTCGTTGTCGGGTCCGAGGATTTCGGCGAGTCGGTCTCGGAGGGTTTCGATGGTGTCGCAGAGTGCGTTGGTTTCGGTTAGTGGTATGGCGTCAGCGGTCAGCCGGAGGTTTTCCGCTTGACCGCTGATTGTTTGGTCATTCATCACTGCTGGTGGTATGCGGCCTTGTCGAGGACCATCTGTCGCAGGTGTTCGAGCCCGGCCGAGACCGTGCCGACTTCGTTGGAGACGGCTTTGATGTGGCCGTGGAGCTCTTGGGCACTGGAGGTGTCTCCGAGGATTCCTTGGACCTGTTGTGCCAGGGTTTCGAGTTGTCCCCTGATCGCTTCGGCCTGGACGATGGGCACTTCGTCGGCGAGGGCTTGCAGCTGTTGTGCCTGTTCGGCGATGGACACGGGTATTCCTCCTTGTGGGTGTTCACTGTGGACGGTTGGTGAGGTTTGGATGCCTGGCCAAGGCAGCGGTACGGGGGTTGCCGCGCCTTGGCCAGGCGCGGTCCGGTGCCTCGACGAAGGGGATCGGCGGTGAGGGCACCGGACCGAACTTGTGAGCGGCTTTGCGCCGCAATGGTTGTGATCGGGCGGTTGTTTCGGGGAGTGGTTCCGGTGCGGGTGCCGGTCGGGGGGCACAGGACTGACGACACCCGCACCGGGGCTTACGGGGAGTGGGCGTGTGCGGCGGCGCAGAGGCGGCAGCCCGCTGGGTATATGCGGGCGTGACTGGGGGCGTCGCTGCCGAGAATTCGTGTGCCGCAGCGGGTCACGCCGTCGTGGGTTGGGTGGCGTTCGTGTGTGACGCGGTGGTGGTCGGTCCACACCTCGGCGTGCTCGATGTTGTCGCCGTTGTCGGGATTCTTGGGGAACCAATCAACCGAGGAGGAAGCAAGTTCGTGGAGCACGGCTGCATGTGGGGCGCGAACCGGAAGTCCTTCCATCGTGATGGCGGTCATCGGGCGGCTGCCCTTCTGCGCAGTCGCGCGAGTTCTCCAGGGCAGAACGAGCACGGCGTTGGCGTGGGACGCTGCGGGCCTTCTGGGAACAAGCTGGTGAGGGGAACACCGCACAGGGCGCGGGGCGCTCCGCTCTGGATGGTGTGGGCGATGTTGTTCAGGCTGATCAGCGTCCGGAAAGACAGGGAGCTCACTGCGGGCTCACCACCCCTGCGGTGAGTTGCGGGACCTGGTCGGCGGCCATCCATGCGGGCCCGTGGGCGTCGTGCTCGTGCTGGCCGACCACGGCGGGGTCCGGATCGGTGAACAGGCATCGTTTGGCGGCACACCGCCACGTGGTGGTGTAGTCGGGCGCGAACGTTCGACGCGGCATCGCAGCCTCACAGGGTCGGGTCGGAGGGACTCGGTTGGAACACGAGGTGATCGGGCGGCCAGCACTGCCAGCAGTCCCCGGCGGTCGCGAGCAACCACCACACGTGGTGTGGGTAACGCGTGTCTCTGCCTGCAACGGGCACGGCTTCGGCTGGGGGGAATGCGTCACCGTTACCCGCCTGAACGACGGTACGAGCGTCGGCCGTGGCTGAACTGTCAATGCAGTGACAACTCGTATGCAGTAGTGGACACTGGTGGGCGTGGATGCGACAGGCATAGGTGGCCGTATTGCGACGGTGCGGAAACTTGCTGGTCTTACGCAGGTCGCGTTAGCGCGCCGTATGGGCTACAGCGTAAGCATGCTCCGCAAAGTTGAGCAGGGCAGCGAACCAGCCGCACCGATGTTTGTAAATCGGGCAGCTGAAGCCCTCGGTATCGAACCCGCTCAACTCCACTGGGACCGGTTCGAGTGGCGTAGAGATGGCGACGGGTTGGCTGACCAAGTGGTCTCGATTCGTGCAGCCTTAGATCTCCTTGACCTACCGCCGGACTACTCGGCGCAGCCACGCCCGTTGCCCGCGCTGCGATCAGAGGTTCAGCGCGTCAATCAGTTGGCCCAAGCTGCGCGTTACGAACCGATGGTTGCCGCACTACCAGCATTGCTAGCGGAGTTGCATACAGCCGCCGAGACATTCACCGGTGATGAGCAACGCGAGGCATGGGCATTACTGGCGTTGGCCAGCCGTTGCGGCCACTCAGTCGGTATCGCTATGGGTGACAACAACATGTCGGTTAGCGCGCTGAGTCGTATGGACCTGGCAGCCCAACGAGCTGGAGATCACGCGCCGGGGTTGCGTGCGGCTCGCGAGTACCTGCGAATCACGGCCTATCTACGGGTTAAGAATTTCGATGCGTGCTGGCGGCTGAATGCCTCCGGATCTGCACACCTAGACGGGGCTGACGATGCGCCCGGAGGCGTGGTCGCTCGCGGACAACTTCATCTTGGCGCATCGGTTATCGCGGCCAACACAGGTAATCGTGATTTGATGAATGACCATCTTGATGAGGCTGCTCGAATTGCGACGGTTTCCGGAGAGCAACCCGAGCGCTTTTGGTTCGGGTTCGGCCCTACGAACGTGGCAATTCATCGGGTCGTCACGCTGGGAACGATCGGCGATCATGCTAGGGCTGTTGAGGCCGGAGAAGGTCTCAAGTTTCCGGCCAACTGGCTACCAACGCGCGTAGGGCATCATCACCTCGATATGGCTCGCGCTTGGCGCTGGCTGAACCGCCCAGAGGAGGCACTACGGTCCCTAGTCCGTGCGCGACAGGTGGCGCCAGGACAAGCTAGGCGGCACCCGATGACACGCGACACAGTGACCGCTCTGGTTCAGTCGCAACGGCGTCGCTCCGACATGTTGGCGGGGTATGCGAACTGGTTGGGACTACACCTCTGAGTTAGTGTTCTCCCTGGTCGGCAAGGCCATAGATTATTGGTTCGGAAGCTGTTAGCGCTGGAACCCAGACCGCCCTCTAGCAAATTTGAGCTGGGCGGCTGTCGGTTCTCGGCAGATCCGCCGCGTTCCTAGTACGGCAGCAGCCATTCGCTAGCTGACCTGGGTGATCTTGGTGTCGCGGGCGAGTCTGGTGCGTTTGTGGTGCCATCGTGATCGTGCTT
>NZ_JBSFLZ010000116.1:0-22752 GCF_053599315.1 Saccharopolyspora sp. NPDC000995 | reverse complement strand
CAAACGCATGCAATACAAGCCCGACCTCATCGACGGATTCCTCGCCAGCACCGGCCTAGCCCCACCATGAACCCTGATAATTCAAGATCAGTAGCCTGATCGGCACTCACCGGACCCCTCCTTCCGAACACGACGCACAAACGAAGCAGCGGCCCTTCCCTCACCGGCGGTTATGTTGTCCGCACGGCTCGATCGGTATTATGACCGCCTCCGACTCCCTCCCGGCACCCGATCCACTTCCCGGCTCCACACCGGTTATAGGACGAGCTTGTCCACGCCACTCGCAGGACGCTTCGGCCGGGGAGGGCCTCCCCAGTTCCCGTCGCCACTATCTGAACGTTCCGCGCCCTCTTACGCCGAGGAGTCCCTCGCGGCTGCCCTTCCAGGATCTTCACCGCTTCCATGGCCTTCACCGTGAGCCGCACGGCTCGGCTCTCCCTCAATGTCTAACGACGCGGCAGGCTTCGCTATCTGCTACGGACCGCTCAGTTGCTTCCCCCAACGGGGCTTTCGACGCTGGGCTTCGACCCGACCCATTTCCAGACCAAGCCGCCAGCCTGCTGCCGGGCCTCCTTGTAGTTACCCGGACCGGACTCACACCGGCAAGCGACGACGAGCTTCCGATCAAGTCATGACCGCTGGACGATCACCTCCTGATCACTGGGCGCACCGGCTGGAGTATTAGTAAGTGGCATTGGTCGCAGAAAACGTCATCTGCGTCAAGGAACTCCAACGACAAAATGTACGGATGCGTCGCATTCGGCCTACTTCCAATGCCATATCCGCTCTGCACATGACACTCATTCCATAGCCAATACTTAGGCGCAGTCGACAGCAAGTCACAAAGTCCTACTACGAGCGTTATTCTGACGGCTTGATCACCTCAAAATAGAGCAACGGCCCCAGCCGGGTAAGATCGTTTTCCGACGAAAGAACACGACTTACAGGTGGGGCCGTTGCGTTACCCGTCTACTACGGGGCTTGCTGCTGACCAGATCGAGGAGCTTTTTTCCCGGATTCGGCAGATCATCCAGTGTCGTAAAGAAAACGTATAGCCTCCGACTATAGGGCTTTACTGCGCGGTCGTTCTCACCCTGGTATATGTCCGGCAGGACTTGAACCAGGCAGCCGTGGGCGATTTGTTCGGAGTAAGCCAGCCGACCCTATCGAGGGTCTACCGAGGCATACTACCGCTGATCGGAGTGGCGTTGTGTCTTCATGTTCCAGACCTCAAGGAAGCCCTTCGCGGCCAGCTCGTCCTAGTCGACGGTACTGATGTCCCAACCGGCAACCGTGCGGGCCACAAGGACAACTACTCCGGCAAGCGCCGCCGTGCAGGGCTCAACATCCAGGTCGCGGCAGATATGGATGCCGGCTTGTTGGGAATATCCGCGCCCATGCATGGCTCCATGCATGATCGCAAAGCGTTCACCGAGTGCGGCTGGGAAGATCTTCTCGCGGACACCCCGACTATTGCGGACCCCGCATACCAGGGAACTCATTTGATCACTCCACGCAAGAAACCCAAGGGCGGCGAACTCTCCGCAAGCGACAAAGAAAACAACAAGATCATCTCCTCAATACGATCCGCCGTCGAGCGATGCATCGCCCACGTAAAGAACTGGAAGATACTCTCCACCGGCTATCGAGGACGCCTCGCCGAACTCCCCACCATCATACGCATCATCACGGCACTCGAATTCTACCGACTCGGCTGGTAACGCTCGTGAATAAGGCTCTACTATTCCATACCGACTACTTCTGCGGATTTTTTGATTTCGTGCTCGCTGCTGTCACGATTGAGAGTCTCCCCGGCCACCAGTGTCCCGACAACGGCCAACGCTTGGATGCAGATGAGATATACACAGAAAATCCATGGATCGCCATTGGCCCAGTCGAGCATGAGCACGCCCAGGATCGGAGCTGTGGCGCCAGTGGCCAAGGTCGCCGACTGGTACCCCAAGTTCAGTCCAGCCAGTCGCAACTTCGTTGGGAACAACTCGCCAAAATATGCTGGCTGCACGCTATAGAGAAGCCCACCCTCGATTATCCCCATTATCACAGCCGCGGGCAGGATGACGGCCATGTTGCCGGTAGAATAAAGCCAGAACAGCGGGAAGGCCATAATCATCGCGGCGATCGCACCACCCATCAAGATAGGGCGACGCCCGATACGATCACCCATGGGCCCGATAGCCAGCACCGATATGGAAGCACTTCCCAGGAATGCCAGATTTGCGATTAGTGTTTCGTTGCTCTCCATGCCAATTTGCTTGGTCAAGAACGCAATGGAAAACGTGATGCAGGTGTAGAACAGCATTGTGTTACCACTGGCCATGGCGAAAACCGCGAAGATTTGCTTTCGGTGACTCTTAATCGAATCCCGAACCGGCGCTTTGGCAGTCTTCCCCTCAAGTCGCAACTGGACAAATGAAGGACTCTCTTCAATTTTCCGGCGCACGTAAATCGAGACCACGATGAGCACGACGCTGAACAAGAAAGGGAGACGCCATCCGCCAGCGAGGAGCTGCTCATGCGACATTGACAGCGTGACGACAGTCACCGACAAGGTGCCTAGCATCGGACCAAATACGCCACCGACCTGGGCCCAGCTTCCCACCTTGGCTCGTTGATGGCGAGGCGCGTGCTCGATCAACATGGTCGCTACACCACCCCACTCGCCCCCTAGAGAGAAACCCTGAATCAAGCGGAGGACCACTAGTAGAACAGGAGCTGCAACCCCGATGGACTGATATGTCGGAAGTAGGCCAATTAGTAGCGTGCTCACCCCCATGATCATCATAGTAACGAACAGCACGGTCCGACGCCCCACACGATCGCCGAGGTAACCGAAAAAAATACCGCCGATAGGCCGGGCAATAAAGCCAACGGCGAAGGTTGCGAGCGCAGCCAACAGCGAGACCAAAGGAGTCGCCGCTGGGAAGAATATCTTATCAAAAACCAAGACGGAGATCGTTCCAAAAGCGACGAAATCATACCATTCAATGGTGGTGCCTGTGAAACCGGCGATAATCACCCGAAGGAGACTCTTCTTCGTCTCAGCTGTTGCAGATTGAGGCGCCATTGCCACTCCGCTTCCTTCAATGTGCGGCCTTGTCGACCACAGGCGAGTAATGCGTTTTCTTCTACGTATCGAATTGTTGCCCTGAAGCAGCTAATATATACATTTTCATTTCGCAGAGGCTTGAATCAGATTTTTGACAACCTGCGTCGAATACCGCTGGCCCGATCTGACCTCGCAGGCGAGCAGTGCGACAGCGATCATGGCTGCCAGAACGAGGACAGTTCGGGGATGGTGCTCCAGCGCTGCCACCACCCGTCCGGCGTGGCGCCATCGAGCAGTTCGGCGACCCGCTCCATCCGCAGCGGCGTCTGCCAGACCGGCAGCTTGAGCGCGTCGGCGACGGCATTGGCGATCGCGGCCATGGGGCCGATCGCTCCGGCCTCACCCATCCCCTTCATCCCGTGCTCTGTCCACGGCGACGGCGTGCTCAGGTGGGTGACCTCGATGGCCGGCACATCGGTCGCCGTCGGCATCAGGTAGTCCATGAAGGTGCTGGTCAACGGCTGCCCGTCCGAGCTGTACACCACTTCCTCCAGCAGTGCGGAGCCGATCCCCTGGGCCACCCCGCCGTGTACCTGGCCGTCCACCACCATAGGGTTGATCATCGTGCCGCAATCCTCGGCGACCACATACCGCCGGATCCAGACCTTGCCGGTGCGCCGGTCCACCTCGACCTGCGCACCGTGGCAGGCATTGGAGAACGTCCCGCGCGGCGGACCATCCAGATACACGGTGGCTTCCAGGCCCGGTTCGATGCCCGGCGGCAGGTCGTGAATTTCGCGGATCGCGGTGTAAGCGATCTTGCCGATCGGCAGACTGGTGGCCGGGTTGCCCACGACCCGCACCACGCCATCGACGAGTTCCAAGTCTGCGGCGTCGCATTCGAGCAGGTGAGCGGCGATGGCGAGGACCTTCTCCCGGACGATCCGGGCCGCGCGTCCGGCGGAGGCCCCTCCCAGCGCCGCACCCCGGCTGCCCCAGGTACCCATCGCGTACGGACTGTTCGCGGTGTCGCCGTGCACCACCCGAACCTGCTCCAGTGGCACCCCGAGCTCGGTGGCCGTGACCTGCGCCAGCGTCGTCTCCAAGCCCTGCCCGTGCGACTGCATGCCAGTGAACACCAGCACGCTGCCGTCGGTACCGACCCTGAGGGTGGTGGACTGGTAGCCGGATTCGATCGGCGTCTCACGCAGCTTGAAGTCGAGCGCCCCGTGCGCGGTCTGCTCGTTGTACAGCGCGAACCCGCGCCCGATCGCGAGGTCGCCGTCTGAACCGTCCTGACCGGCTTCGCCCGCCGGCAGCGCGGCGGCCACCAGCTCCAGAGACTCGGAATAGGAGCCGGGGTCGTACACCAATCCGGTCGCGGTGGTGTACGGGAACTCGGTGATCACGTTGCGGCGGCGCACGTCGACCGGATCCAGGCCGAGTTCGCCGGCGATCTCGTCCATCATCCGTTCCATGGTGAACACCGCCGAGGGGCGCCCGACGCCCCGGTAGGTTCCCAGCGGCGCCTTGTTGGTGGCCACCGCGATGTCCTCGACCTCGTAGTCCTGGAAGTCGTAGGGACCGGGGAAGACCTTGCCGACCATTCCGGAGTCACTGCCGGCCGTCCACGGGTACACCGAGTACGCACCGGCATCGACGATGGCCTGCAGCCGCATCCCGTGCACCCGGCCGGAGTCGTCAACGTGGGCCTCGACCAGGTGCACGTGGTCGCGCGCGTGAATGCTGGCCAACAGGTGCTCACTGCGGTCTTCCACCCACTTCACCGCCCGCCCGAAGCGCAGGGCCAGCCAGCACACCAGCACCTCGTCGGGGAACACATGCCCCTTGACCCCGAAGCCACCGCCGACATCGGGGGCGACCACCCGTACAGCGCTTTCCGACAGGCCCAGCCGCTGCGCCACCACCGTGCGCACCATGTGCGGCATCTGGGTGGACGACCACAGCGTCACCCCGGCACCGCTCGCGTCGGGAACGGCCAGGCAGCCCCGGTTCTCCAGCGGTACACCCGCCTGCCGGTTGTTGCGGAATACCCGGCGCACCACCAGGCTCGACCGCGACCGCGCCGCGTCCAGATCGCCGAACGTACGCCGTCGTTTGACGAACAGATTGTTCGACCAGCCCTCGTGCATCGGTCCGGTCCGGCCCTCCAGCGCCTCGGCCAGATCCAGCACCGGAGGCAGCTCGTCGATATCTGTCTCCACCAGTTCGGCGGCGTCCTCGACGACGTAGGGATCGGGATGCAGCACGGCCGCGACCGGCTCACCGACGAAACGGACCCTGTCAATGGCCAGTGGCGGTTGCGCCGAGCATTGCCACGACTCGACGGGGACGTCCGCCGCCACCGCGAGGTCGCCGACCTCGACGCCGGTCACCAGGATCGTGCCCTCTGGCGTGGGTTCCCAGTCGCTCAGCCGGACGCCGGTCAGCCGACCGTGCGCGATGTGGCTGCGGACGAACCTCAGATGCAGCATGCCTGACACGACCAGGTCGTCCAGGTAGCGGCCGGTCCCGGTGGTGTACCGGATGTCTTCCAGCCGGCGTACCCGGGCCCCGATGAGGCCGCGCGGCCCCTGCTCCACGACCGCGTCGGTCGGTGCCTCAGCTGTCGCGGTCATCGTACGATCAAGCACTTCGCTCCTCCTCCAACCTGCACTGCGCGCGCCGGGCCGCACGCACGATGTTCACGTACCCGGTGCACCGGCAGATGTTGCCGGAGAGCTCCTCCCGCAGCTCGTCGTCGCTGAGCTCCGCCGACCGCGTCGCCAACTCACTGACTGTCACCACGAAACCCGGCGTGCAGAATCCACATTGAAGCCCGTGTTCCTCGGCGAAGGCCGCCTGCACCGGGTGCGGCTTCTCGGGTGTGCCCAGCCCCTCCACCGTGGTCACCTCGTGGCCCTCCGCCATCGCGGCGAGCATCAGACAGGACCGTGCCGGTTCGCCGTCGATGAGCACCGTGCACGCACCGCACACTCCGTGCTCACATCCGAGGTGCACCCCGTAGAGGCCGAGTTCCTGACGAAGCACGTCAGCGAGAAGGCGCCGGGGCTCGACGTCGACCTCGCGCATGCTGCCATTCACCGACAGGCTGATCTTCATGTTGTTCCTCGACTCCGCTCCAGGGCCTGCCCACCGGCCCGCGCGACCATCTCCGTCACCAGGCGCCGCCGGTACGCATCGTCGGGCAGGCGCCGCGTAGCGGCGGCCTGGGCCACCTCCCGCAACGCCGACGCGTCCAGACCCGGATCGACCAGCGCCTCTTCCAGCTCAGCCAGCCGGGCCGGGGAGCCGGGCACCCCGCTGACCGCGACTCGGGGCCGGCCATCGGTCCCGTCCAGCACCACCGCGGCGGCGGCGCTGGCGAAATCACCGGAACGCTCGGCGATCTCGGCGAATCCCCAACCGGAACCGCTGATCGCCGGCCAGCGCACGCCGACCACCAGCTCCTCGGGTTCCTTGGCGGACATGAACGGGCCCTGGAAGAACTCCGCGGCCGGCACCGCGCGGCTAGTCTCAGCCGAGCGCAACAACACCTGGGCGTCACAGGCCAGTGCGACCAGCGCCAGCTCGGCCGACGGGTCCGCGTGGGCGATGCTGCCGCCGACCGTGCCGCGGTTGCGGATCGCGGCGTGCCCGATGAACCGAGCTGCCTCGCTGAGCAAGGGATTCGCTCGTCGCAGCGGGCCGTCGTCGCACAGGGTGCGGTGCCGGACCAGGGCCCCGGTCGTCACCGTGTCGCCGTCGATGTCCACGCCGGCCAGTAGCAGGTCGTTGATGTCCACCAGCATCGCGGGACGCGCCATCCGGAGGTTGAGCAATGGGATGAGGCTCTGCCCACCGGCGACGGATTTGGCCTCGTCGCCGTGCTCCCGAAGAAGCTCCAAGGCTGCCTCGATGTCCGTTGCCCGCTCGTAGGCGAAGGGCGGTGGCTTCACCGGTACCGCCTCGCAATGACCCGTCGCATCTAGTACCCCACGCAGACGTTCTTCACCTGCAGGTAGGCCGCCATCGCCTCGATGCCCTTCTCCCGGCCGAAACCGGAACGCTTGTGCCCACCGAAGGGGAACTCCACATCCAGGCCGACTCCGAAGGAGTTGATCCAGACCTGGCCCGCCCGCAATTGCTCGGCGCATTTCATGGCGGTGTCGATACCGGTCGTGAACACGCCTGCGACCAGGCCGAAGTCGCTGTCGTTGGCCATCCGCACGGCGTCTGCGGTGGATTCGAACGGGATTACCGAGAACAGTGGGCCGAACACCTCTTCCTGGGCGATGCGCGCGTCGTTGCCGATCCCGGTAACCAGCCGCGGCTGCACGAAGTAGCCCTCGCGCAGTGCCTCGTCCGCCGGTGTCTGAGCACCGACCAGCACGGTGCCCTCCGACTCGGCGACCTCGACGTAACGCTCGATGTCGTCGCGCTGCGCCCGGCTGACGACAGGGCCGAGGTCCGGATCGTCCAAGCCGTGCCCCAGCTTCATGTTCTGGATCCGCTCGTGCAGCCGCGACACCACCTCATCGTGTATCGAGGCGTGCACCAGCAACCGGGTACCGGCGTTGCACACCTGCCCGGCGTTGGTGTACATCCCGGCCATCAGCACCGGAATCGTGCGGTCCAGGTCGGCGTCGGCGAAAACGAGCTGGGGGCTCTTGCCACCCAGCTCCATCGTCGTCGGGATTGTGTGGGTCGCGGCCGCCTGCATCACCTTGATCCCGGCCGGCACCGAGCCGGTGAAGGTGAGCTGGTCCACGTCGCGGTGCCGGGCCAGCCGGTCACCCACCGCGGAGCCGGGGCCGGTGACGACGTTCAGCACCCCGGCGGGCAGACCGGCAGCCTCGGCGACGTCCGCCAGGATATCCAGCGCACCCGGCGTCTCCATGCTCGGCTTGGCCACCACACTGCATCCCGCCGCCAGTGCCGGGGCGATCCCGCGCACGGCCACCTGAAGCGGGTAGTTCCACGGGACTATGTGGACACTTACGCCGATCGGTTCCCGCATCGTCCAGTCCATCCAGCCCGGACCCAACGGCACCTGCGTGCCCTGCAGCTTGTCGCAGTAGCCGCCGTAGAACTCGAAAAACCTGACCGAGCAGTCGACCTCCCAGTAGGCGTCCCGCAACGGCTTCCCACTGTCTACAGTGAGCAGTCGGGCCAGTTCGTCGCGGCGGCGGGAGAGCCCGTCGGCGATGCCGAGCATGACCCGGCCTCGCTCGTAGGGGCGCAGGTTGCGCCAACTACCCGCCTCGAAGCTACGCCGGGCGGCGGCCACCGCCGCGTCGGCCTCCTCGACGCCGGCCACCGCGAACGTCGCACTGGGCCGACCGGTGGCGGGATCGTACGACTCGGCGGTGCCGCCAGACCCCTCGGCGATCCGCTCACCGTCGATGATCAGCGGGAAATGGGGCAGGGTCGTCGCTGTCATTTTTGGCCACCTTCCTGCCGCACGGCAAAGGGCACGATTCGCGAGTAGGCATCCGGGTCGGTGGCACCCTCAGTCGAAATGATCAGCGCGGAGGTGTCCAGGCCGAGGTCCAACTCGTCGCCACAGGCCTTGGCCTGCCCGACACACATCTCGCGCAGGCCGGCCAACCCGGCCGCCCCGGTCTCCCCTGAGACCACGCCGGCCCTGGCCAGGGCACGCATCGCTTCCCGGGCGGACTCGTCCTCAACCGCCACGAAGGCGTCGACGCCCCCGGAGACCTCCGCCCAGGCCACCATGGAGGGAGTGTCACAGTTGAGACCCACCATGATCGAATCGTGCGGACCGGGGATACTCACCATCTCGCTGGCTTTGATCGACTCCAGGTTGCAGGCGGCGGCAAGCGGTTCGACCACAACCATCCGGACCGCGCGGCCCTGCTCGCTACCGCGGTAGTGCCGCACCGCGGCGGCCGCCAACGCACCGACCCCGACCTGGATCAAGACCAGGCTCGGCGGTTCGGCACCGACCGCGGCGAGCTGTTCGTCCACCTCGTCGAAGATCGTGGAGTAGCCCTCGATCACCGCCTGGGGCACGTCCTGGTAGCCGGGCCACGAGGTGTCGGAGACGATCAGGCACTCCGCCGACGCCTCCTGCGCCGAACGCGCCACCGCGTCTCCGTAACCGCCGTCGACGACCTCCACCGTGGCGTCCTCGCCGGCGATGGCGTCGATACGCGCCTGGGCTGTACCGGTCGGCACGAAGATCGAGCAGTCCAACCCGAGCAGCCGGGCGATGTAGGCGACCGCCCGACCGTGATTGCCGTCGGTGGCCGCGGCCAGCCTGCGCACCGGGGTCCGGCTACCGACCAGCTTGGCCAGATCGTCCATATCGGACCAGTCGTTGTCGTCGAAGCCGCCGATGTTCCGCAGGGTGCGGTAGGCGGCCCAGGAGGCACCCAGAATCTTGAAAGACGGCAGGCCGAGCCGGTCGGACTCGTCCTTGACCCACACCTCGCCCAGTCCGAGCTCACGTGCGGTCGACTCCGCCCGCACCAACGGGCTAACGGCATAACCGGGAATCCGGCGGTGGAAGGAACGGGTCGCCTCAACCGGTTGGCCGGTGAACCCACGCGCGTCCCGCACCTGCCAGCTCACCCTCGTGGGAGCCGCCACCACCCGGGGCGTCACGGCTGCTTCACCGTGATCACGACGGACACCGACTCGATGTCGCTGTGATTGTGCGTGGCGTGCTGCTCGAACGGCTGGAACAGCACCGCCTCCCCCTCGCGCAAGGTGAACTGCTCGGGGCCGGTGTCGAAAGTGAGTTCGCCCTTCATCAGCAGGAAAAGCTGTGATTCTTCTGTGTGGTGGTGACTCTCACCGCCACCTCCAGGCGGGCAGTACGACAACTGCGCCACGAAATTGCCTCCGACATCCATCGGCACAGCGTCGCTGACCGCCAAGCCGCCGTAATGGCCCGCAGGCTCCACACGCGGAGCCTGCTCAACCCTGAAGATGTGCATGACGTGGTCCTTCCTGCGTAATGATGTGAGCCAGTGAGCGCTAGCGTGAGATGTGCCGCATGTACGGGCTTTCCACGGCACGGATCGGCACGTGCAGCAGCCCCGGCCTGCCGGAACCAATGAGCTCACGCACCGCGACGCGGATCTCTTCTGCGGTGCTGGCCCGGCGGGCCTGCGCACCCAGGCCGGTCGCGACCGCAGTCCATTCCCGCGCAGGCAGGTCGAGTTCGACGGTCCTGCCGTACTGCCGAGCCTGCGGCAATGCGATCGCCGCCCACTGCTGGTCGTCAGCGACCACGATGAGGACCGGCGCGTCGTAGCGGGCGGCAGTGTCGAGTTCGGCGACCGCGTAACCGATGCCGCCGTCGCCGACGAACACGATCGTCGGCGCCTGGTTGATCAGCGCGGCGGCAACACCGTAGGGCACTTCGGCGCCCAGCGTTCCGCTCTGCCCCGACCGCAGGTAGCTGCCGGCGCCATCGATCATCAATGTCTCGTCGGCCCAGAAGTCGATGTTGCCGTGCGAGGTGACGAAGGTGGTCCCGTCCGGCGCGGCACTTGCCACCGCCTCGATCAACGTCACGGGGTGCAATCCGGGACCGGCAACGGCGTTCTCAGCAGTGCGGGCTCGGTGGGCCGTCCATTCGGTGTGCAGGCCCCGCACCCACTCGGCATCGGGCGCCACCGCAGCCGTACGTTCGCTCCTGGCCGCCACCGCTGCGAGAAATCCACCGGCGGCGGCCGCGACCGGGATGTCGACGCGACCGTTTCGCCCCAGCCGCTCGGTGTTGGGGTCGACCTGGATGACCGTCGCCGCGGCACCCACTCCAGCACCGAACTCGAGGTCGAACTCCCAGTCATGGCCTAGCAGCAGCACCACCTCGGCCTCGCGCAAGGCCCTCGCAAGCACCGGGTTGCACGGTAGGTAGCCAGGGCCGATACAACGCGAGTCGGCGTCCGGAAGCAGCCCACGGGCCAGCCGCAGCGGCGCGAACGCCGCACGCGAGCGGGACAGTAACTGTTCCACTGCGGCCCGGTCCGCGGTGTGAAAGCAGTCGTCGCCGACCAAGACCAGGTTCCGTGCCGAAGTGTCCAGCGCCTGCAGCGCGGCGTCGAGCTCCGGCACCGACGGCACGGGAGCCGGCT
Organism: Saccharopolyspora sp. NPDC000995; assembly: GCF_053599315.1. Classification (NCBI taxonomy): domain Bacteria; kingdom Bacillati; phylum Actinomycetota; class Actinomycetes; order Pseudonocardiales; family Pseudonocardiaceae; genus Saccharopolyspora; species Saccharopolyspora sp. NPDC000995. Next base: position 11,574 of record NZ_JBSFLZ010000116.1, on the reverse strand, counting down.
GGATCGACCCAGCCGCCGCGTGTTGGCGGATCAACCGGTCGGCATCGGATCGGTCGATCTCCGCGTCCAGCACGTCCACACCGATTTCCAGGTACACCGGTCCCGCTGTGGGCGCGTGCATCTGGCGCCACGCTTGGGCGATATACTCAGGGATTCGCTCAGGCTGCCGGACTGCGACTGCCCACCGGGTCACGGACCGCATCGTGGCCAGAGTGTCGGTAGCCATACCGGCGCCCTTGTCGGCGACCGCACTCGCAGCCTGCCCACCGACGACAAGCATCGGCACCCCTGCCCGCAACGCGGACACACAGGGGGTCACCGTGTTGGTGACACCCGGACCGAGCGTCACCACCGCGACGCCCGCCTGGTGCCTACTGCGGTAGCTGGCCTCTGCCATGAACGCGGCAGCCGCCTCGTGCCTCGTATGGTGCAGTTGAGGCATGCCCGCCGCACAAGCGTCGTAGACCGCGTTGATCGGCCCGCCGGACACCGAGAAGATCCGATCGATCCCCCGTTCCCGCAACGCCTCCACCAGCAGCTGCCCACCGGTCACCATGTCTGCCATGCCATCCTCGTTTCTTGAACCGAACGCCAGCGCGTTCCGGGCGCCGGTCAGTACGCGTGTGCCTTGCCACCGTCCACAGGCAACACCGCGCCGGTGGTGTAACCGCAGGCGTCGGAGACCAGTAGGGCAACCAGGTTCGCCAGATCCGCGGCCTGCCCCATCCGACGCAGCGGCACCTCGTCGACCCAGCGCTGCATCGCCTCGGCCTCGTCAATGCCGAACCGCTGTGCGGTTTGCCGGGCCAGTTCATCCATCCGCTCGGTCGCCAGGGGCCCAGGCGCCACGGTGTTGACCAGGATGTTGTCGGCGGCGACCTCGAGTGACAGCGTCTTGGCGTAGCCCATCAACGCCAGCCGGGTAGCGTTGGAGAGCACCATCTCCGGTTGCACCGTCCGCACGCCGATGGTGCCGATGTAGACGATGCGTCCGCCACCACCGGCCCGCATCGCAGGCAGCACCGCCTGGGTCAGCCGGGTGGGCACCACGCAGTTCATCTCGAAGGCCTGCCGCCATACCTCGTCGGTCAGCTCCTCGCAGCGCATCGACGGCGGACCCGGGGTGCTTACCACCAGCGCGTCGATCCGGCCCCAGGTATTGAGGGCCATTTCCGCCAGCCGTGCCGGAGAGTCCGGATCGCCGATGTCACAGGCCATCGCTCGCGCGGTACCGCCGGCGTCCTCGATCTCCGCCACGAGCTTGTCCAGCGTGGCCTGATCCCGAGCCGCCAGCAGCACCCGCATGCCTTCCGCCGCAAGAGTTTGCGCAGAGGCTCGACCGAGACCTCGACTCGCCGCGGTGATGACGGCGACTTTGCCCTGTAGACCGAGTTCCACGCGTACTCCAAGTGCGTCAGTACGATATGTTACCTGGATCTTAGGAGGAGATTACCTGACTGACAAGGGCTTGCCGCGATCGGCGACGCCCTCCACAGCAAGCGGAAAGAGATGGTCCCACGATGCGTTCCAACAGCGATCCAAGCTCGCACAGGACCGCACTCCCGACCGTGCAGACGCTGACCGCGCGGATCCTGGAGGACATCCGCAGTGGGCGGCTGCCAACGTCCTCCGCATTCCACCCCGGTGAACTGGCACGCCGTCACGATGCATCGCTCACCGCGGTGCGCGTGGCCCTGCTTGCCCTCGGACACGAAGGAATCGTGGTGTCGGCGCCCCGCAAGGGATACGTGCTGCCTGCGGTCGAGCCTCGCGAAGTGCTCGACCTGTTCGTACTGCGCAGGGCGCTCGAGGGCGCCGCAGCCGTGGAGGCCGCCGCCCGGCTCAACGGGGGCGCAATCAGTGGCCTGCTGGCCGACGGGCGGGCCGACGATCCGCTCTGTCTCAACGGGATACATCTGCGACTGGTCCGGTCCTGCAGCTCCGCCCGCCTGGTGACGCTGTTGGACGCCACCAGCCGGGCCGCTAGCCGACTGGAGGGCGCAGGACTGGCCGATCCGCAACCGCGCCAGACAGCCGTCGAGCACCGACTGATCCTGCAAGCGGTGTTGCGCGGCGACGCGACGGCCGCGGGCCACCACATGCAGGAACACATTGACCAAGTGCGCATTCGTGCCACCCAGCACTGGCTCAACGGCGGATCGCGGCGAGCACCCTGATCTGACCAGCTTGCACCTGGTGAAATTCATTTAATATGTTAATGGTCGGCACCCTCGTTTCTCTGACCTCAGGAAGGTTCCCATGCAACTCGAACACGAGTTCGTCGTACCGGTCAACCGCACTCAGGCCTGGGCGGCGCTCCTAGACGTGCGCCAGGTGGCACTGTGCATGCCGGGCGCCACGCTGCTGGATGTCGACGGTGACCGCTTCACCGGCCTTGTCAAGGTGAAGGTCGGACCGATCACGGTCAACTATCGAGGCAGAGCCGAGTTCATCGAGCGGGACGAGTCGGTCTTCCGCGCGGTGCTGAAGGCTAACGGGCGCGAGGAGCGTGGCGCGGGGACCGCCGCGGCAACGGTTACCGCAACGCTGTCCGAACTCGACAGCCAGAGCACGAAAGTGAAGGTGCTGACGGATCTGGACATCACCGGTAAACCAGCTCAATTCGGCCGCGGCGTGATCGCCGAGGTCGGCGGCGCGATCGTTGGCCAGTTCGCCGACCGGTTGTCCAAGCGGATTCAGGCCGGGCATTCCAGCCCCACGGCGGCGCCGGAAGAGACCCCGGAGCAACCGGCTACCACCGAGAAGTCCACCACCTCTGACGCCACCCCTACCGAGGCGGCGACCACTGCCTCGGTCACCTCCGCCGACGACGAGGCGGTGCTAGATCTCGGTGTGGCAGCCTGGCGCCCGGTCCTGCAGCGCATCGCACCGGCCGTCCTGAGTCTGCTCGCCGGATTGTTGCTCGGCAGGCTGAGCAAACGGCGCAGCCAGCACGCGATCACCATCGTGGTGCCGCGGTCTGGAACCGGCTGCTGATCCGGCGATCCGCGTCAGCGCTCGTCGAGCCAGCTCTCGAGAGCGCGGACGCGGATCGCGTCGATGTGCTGTTCCATCAGTAGGCGGGCCTTGCCAGCATCGCCCTCGGCGAGCGCGTCCACTATAGCGGTGTGCTCCTTGTGGATCAGATCGGGACGAGGGTTACCGATCCCAGCGTACTGAATCCGGCGCACGTCGTTGTAGACGTCCTCGAACACCGACAACAGACGCCGGCTCCCGGAGGCGGCGACGATCGCGCCGTGGAAATCGTGTGCGTAATCGTCGTACTCCAAGCTCATCTTCTCCACCTGCGCTGGACTCGCCTGGCGTAGATGTGCCAGCGTCTCGGCGGAAATCCGAGTGGCCGCGAGTTCTGTCGCCGCCCCTTCAACGATCGTGCGGACGAGATAGACGTCACGCACATCGCCGGGTTCAATGCCCTTGACCAGATAACCCTTGTACGCGATCGCGGCGACCAGGCCCTGCCGCTCGAGCAACCCGAGCGCCTCCCGTACCGGCGTACGGGAGACCCCGTAACGCTCGGCCAGCTCGGTGAGCTGCAACATCGTGCCCGGCTGCATCCGTAGCTGGATGATGTCCTCGAGGATCAATCTGCGGACGTGCTCGACGAGCGACTCGCCACGGCTGCTGCGAGTCTTGCGCCCGTCAAGCTTGGCCGGCGAGCCCTGCGGCTTCCTGGCCGTTCCCATGTTAACTCCCCAGGGTATTGTTCAGCCGATAACACGACTAACATACCGCAGCTCGGCATAGCGGACAGGCCCCGCCCACCATGTCCGCCGACGGTCTGCTGAGCTCCTCAGTTGCCCCGCTCCAGTCCAGTCGGTCAGGCGACGGTTCGACTGCCACCGCCACTCGTGGCGAGGTCGCCGCGAACGACGCCCCCGCCACGACGAACGACACGAAGTAGCTCAGGTCGGAGCACATCGTTGAACGCGACCGAATCCGGCGAGCCGGTCCAGTGCGCAGATCTGGCGAACCAACAAGCTGCCCAGGATCACCTGCCGACCTATCTCCACATTGGATTAAGCGGCCAATGATCTTCCTCCCCTTAACAATCCCCAAGAGGATTCGTCGCTGCGTCAGCCCGGCGCCCAAGACCGCCCACAGCGAGTCGGAAGCGCAACCGCTGTCCCGGTCGCGCTTGGGCCGCATGATCCACATCCGCCGATCTCACCACGGCTATCACCGGATAGCCTCCAGTCACCGGGTGGTCGGCCAGAAACAACGTAGGCCGACCGTCGGGCGGTGCCTGGATGGCGCCGAGCACAGTACCCTCACTCGGCAACTCGTCCTGACGGCGACGCGGTAGGAGCGGCCCGGACAGTCGCATACCGATCCGATTGCTGTCCGCGGTCACCTCGAACGCCTCGGTCAGAAGGATCTCCAGGGCTCGGTCCTCGAACCAATCCTGCCGGGGTCCAAGCGTGACGGTCAGCATCAGTTCACCGTCGGCCAGTTGCGGCACCGGCGCCATATCGACCGTTGGGAATTCCTTTGGTGCGCGCCCGACCGGCAGCAGCATGCCGGAGCGCAGCGGTGGCGGGCCGATCCCAGCCAGCACGTCAGTGGCCCGAGAGCCCAACACCGGTTCCACGTTCAGGCCACCGCGCACGGCGAGGTAACTACGCAAGCCCCGCTCCGCGATACCCAGCCGCAACACCGCACCAGAACGTAGTCGCAACACCGAGTTCATCGCCTCGCTCCGACCGTCCACAGTGATCGGACAAGGAGCGCCGGTCAGGGCAACAGTGAGTTGGCTGTGTGCACGCACGGCCAGTCGTCCGAGCGTGATCTCGATCCCAGCCGCCTGCTCAGAGTTGCCGACCAACCGGTTCGCCAACCGGAACGATCGCCTGTCAGCAGCGCCGGAAGTTCCGACCCCGATTCCGGCCAGCCCAGGCCGGCCAAGATCCTGCACCGTCGCAAGCGGACCCGGTTTGAGCACTTCCAATCGACCGACCCCACGCTCCTGCGTAACGGTCATTGCACGCCTGCGTTCTCGAAACGCACGCGGACACCCGGCCGCAGCAGTGCCGGCGGGTCCCGGTCGATCCGCCAGAGCTCCAGGTCGGTCCTACCGAGCAGGCGCCACCCACCGGGAGATTCACGCGGATAGACCCCGGTGAAGGGGCCGGCCAGCGCCACCGAACCAGCCGGCACGCGTGTTCTCGATTCGCGCTTGCGTGGTACGTGTAACCGGTGGTCGCCCCCTGTGAGGTAACCGAACCCAGGAGCGAACCCTCCGAAAGCCACCGTCCACTCCGATCCAGTATGCGCTTCGACGACCTCAGACACCTTCAGATCGGTGAGTTCGGCGATATTTGCCAGGTCCGCTCCGTCGTAAACCACAGGTATCGTGAGGAGGCCGCGGTCGCGACGTGATCCGGTCACGGGTTTCGCCGTCCGCACCGCTTCTTCGACCGCAGCCATGTCGGCGCTGTCCGGGTCCAACCGCAGCAGCAGGGTCCTGGCGGCCGGCACCAGGTCGGTCACTCCTTCTGGCGGAGCATCCACCAACGCCGCGTGCAGCGCCAGTACGGCATCAAGATCGTCAAGTTCGACGAGCAACCCCGAATCAGCACATCGCAGGACACGCACCTCTGTACCTCACGACAATGGAATCAGGTCAGCACCGGCAGTGATCAGCGCCTCACGCGTGGCCCGCGCGATCTCCACAGCGCCCTTGGTGTCGGAATGCACCAACAGCGCCTTCGCCTCCACTGGAACGGTTTCTCCGTCGATCGAGGTGAGTTCGCCATCGAACGCCATCCGCACCGCGCGCTCGGCCGCCACCTGCGGGTCGGTGACCATCGCCTCCGGGTGGGTGCGCGGGACCAGCAGACCCTCAGAGGTGTATGCCCGGTCGACAAAAGCCTCGGCAACAGTGGTAATGCCAGCCTGCTCCGCGAGCTTCCAGGTGGCTGTGCCAACCTGGCAGAGCAGTGGCAGCTCCGGATTGAACAACCGCGTAGCCTCAACGATGGCCGCCGCGTGTTCGATATCTTTGGCCGCGACGTTGTAGAGCGCGCCGTGGGCTCGGATGTACGACACCGTCGTACCCGCCGCGCGAGTGAACGCTTGTAGTGCACCCATCTGGTACAGCAGATCGTTGACCAGCGTCTCTCGCTCGACCGCAACATAGCGTCGGCCGAACCCGGCAAAGTCGCGATAGCTGACCTGTGCCCCCACGGCCACGCCGTTACGGGCAGCAATGGCACAGGTCTTCCGCATGATATTCGGGTCGCCGGCATGGAAGCCGCACGCCACATTGGCGCTGGTCACAATACCGAGCAAGCTCTCGTCATCGGCGATCTCCCATAGCCCGAAGCCTTCGCCGATGTCAGTGGTGAGGGACACTGCAGTAGCAGCGGCGGCGTTGTTCCCAGCAGTCATCTGTCCAGACCCTCTCGTCGTCAACCAGGCCCGCACCAAGTGGCGCCGTTCAATATACGTTTAACATGTTACTCGAGTGCGACTGTACGAGACCAGAGGTTGGTCGTCAACGAGATGTCAGGTACACCACGCGATCGTCCCTCAGCACCCTGTACCGCTCGAAAAGTCGTCGCTCCTGGTCAGGAGGCCAAATGGGCCGTTGAGATCATAGTCGAGTGATCGTGTCATTTTTGTACCAACAGACCCGACGACTACTGTCCGTCCCCGCAGTGTTGCTGCACCGTGACACCACCAAGGACGCCGAACTGCTCGTGCTCCGGCACGAGAACTCCGTCCTTCGCCGCCAGATCACCGGGCAGGTCCGGTACGAGCCGGCGGACCGCTTTTGGTTCGCAGCGCTTCGCCGCGGTAGCCCGACATAGTAGAGCGAGCCACCCGAAGGTCCGCGTAGCGAGCAGGTAGATCATCTGTACGAGCACAAGCACGGATCATGCCCGACCACGGACAACGTCTAGGTCAGCAGCACTGAAGGATTTCTGAAGCGCTACGGCGATGCTGAAGTCAGGCTTGGCGAACCTGCCCATTCGGCGTTGCCGATTGCCGGCAGGCCGGCTGCAGCACGAAGTCGTATTCCACGACGAGGAACGGCACGTCACTGTGTCCGCTGCCGGGTGTCGGACCTGGATCGTGCTCCACGAACGGCACCACCAGTTCCTTTTTCGTCCCGAACACGACGTCACTGTCGAGGTACTCCGCGCCCTGCCGAAACAGGTGCGTGATCAGCGGCTCGTCAGTCTTGTCGAGGGCACCGCGTTCACCAAGCCCGTCGACCCGATCCTCGGCCAGGCCATCGACGCCTGGCAGGCCTCCCGCCCACCGCAGCCGCAGTTCACCGACCGGCGCACCGGCGAGCTGGTGGACCTGCTGTTCGCGTTCCGCGCCCGCCGGATCTCCACCGCCTACATCAACAACACGGTCATCCCGATGCTCTGCCGCAAGGCTGGCGTCCCCGCCGCGGACGTCCGCGCCCAAGCTGTTGCCGAGTTGTCCGAGGGCCGCAGGATGGCGACACTCGTCGCGTTCACCGCAACCATGGGCCCGGTCGCCGCCGACGAGGCGATCGAGGTGTTCGACCTGCTGATGGGCGACCTCGTGCGTACCTCCGGGCACCGGGCCGAGCGTGACCGGCTGCGCACCATCAAGGAACTCGACACCGCCGCGATCGCGCTGCGGCCCAATACGCCCCTGGTGATCACACACAGCTATCCCCACCGCGAACTGGCGACACAGTTGAATACGCGGCCCTACCAGTATGACCTGCACTGATTCTGATCAGTGCGTGGTCATGCGGGCGGCGAGTTCCTCCGCGCTGGGTGCCCAGGTGCCGCGTTGGGCGTCGATCTCGTCCGGCCGTCGGTGGGTGCCTTCCTTGGACAGCTTGAGGTACCGCTGAAGCGTGCGGCGGTCCTCGTGGCCGGAGAGGTTCATCAGGTCGGCCTCTGTGGCTCCGTCCTCACCGGCATGGGTGAGCCGGGAATGGCGTAGGTCGTGCAAGTCCCAGGCGCTGCTCGCGGGCCGAGGTGTCGTTCGGCGGTGCGGTAGGTCATGCGGAACCGCCGGCTGCCCTTGTCGAACTCTCGCGAGGGTGCTGTGCCGGTGCCGGGCGTCGTAGCGGCGCATCTGGCAGTGGTCGAGTTGGCCTCGAAAACCGACGGATGAGTGTCTCGGCGCAGTCACGATGTTCCTCAGTTGCCCAGCTGTGCATTCTCCGGTGTCCTAACGGGCACTCCACGTGACCTCGCTCCCGAACTTGTACGAAAGTCGGTGACCAAGTGGGATCACCTGGTGTGCCCAGGTGGTCGAAGTTCCCTAAGGAGACGACTGTGGCCAGCGCAGCACACCATCTCATCGGCGGCAGCACCACTGCGACGGAGGTCACGGCACCCCCGCCCCGGACAGGCGCGGAGCCCCTGTCGCGGACAGGCGCGGAGCCCCTGTCGCGGACAGGCATGGAGAAGTTCGCCCTGCTGTGCGACGCCGTCGCCCACATCCACGCCGGCCGCCCCGCGCAGGCCCGTCCCGCGCTGGAGACCTTGCGGAAGCTGATCGGGCCCGAGGTACGGCCGCAGGACGCGGCGTACGAGCTCTACCGTGCCGCACTGGTCAACCGTGTCGAGGAGCACGGCAGCCCCTCGGAGACCAACCTGTACACACAGGCCTACGACCAGCCGCAGATCGATCTGTACTACCTGCTCACCACCTACCTGCCGTTCATGGACACGAGCCGGGTCGTCAACGAGCTGCTCGCCGGGCAGGTGGGCGCCGCGGACGACTTCGCCCTGATGTCGGTCGGCATTGGGCACGGCCGCCAGGAGAGCGCGCTGCTGCACGGTCTCGCGGCCCGAAACCCGGGATTGCGTCACTGCACGGTCATCGGTGTCGACCCCGACCGGGAAAGCCTGGCCACAGCCGAGCGCACCCTGCGGCAGGCCACGGCCGAGCACGGTGTCGATCTGGACTTCCTCCCCGTGGCGAAGGTGGCTGAGGAACTTGACGATGACGACTGGATGAGCCTGTCCCGTATTGACGTCCCGTTGGTGGTCAACGCCTCTTTGGCGCTCCACCACATGCAGGACCCGAGTCCCGGTCACGACGCCCGGGACGAGTTCTTCCAGCGGTTACGCATGCTGGTCCCGTGCGGGGTGGTGCTGAACGAGTTCGACACCGACCACCATGAGGTGTCCTTCCCGCAGCGGTTCTTCAACTCATGGCGGTTCTTCGGCACCATCCTTCGCGCCATTGAGGCCGCGCCTGCCACCCGGCAGGAGAAGGACCACATGAAGACGTTCTTCGCCCGCGAGATCATGAACGTCGTCGGCTCGCGCACCGACGCACAGCGTTTCGAGCGGCACGAGGTGGCCGCTACCTGGATCAACCGGCTGCGCCGCTGCGGCTTCGAGCCTTACGGTGACGCCCCGGGGCTTTCGGTACCGTCGCTCCCCGCGGACTTCACGGTTCGCGTCCTGCCCGAGCAGGTCCGGCTCGGTTATCGCGACGCCACGGTCTGCTCAGTCATCGGCGCGCGTCCTGCCGGATGAGGCATCCCCGGGGGCCTGCGCGGTTGACCGCACCTGCCGAGCACCTGTCTGTGCTCTCCGCGGTTGCTTATCCATACGTCAAGTGGCACTCGCGGCCTTCGGACAACCGAACGCGCGGCCTTGCTTGGTGAACACGCAGGAGGCGACGAACAGCGGGATGTCGGCTTCGGGTTCCGGCCGGGCCGTGCCGTTGCCGGCACTCCTTATGGCTGGGTGAGATCCGGGATGCAGGAGCGGCTGGAAGCGCGCACGGCTGTACAAGTGTCGGCGGTCAGCCAATTCCCCACCCGGAACGTCACGTAATGGGCCAGGGGGACGCTGACGCCGCAACCGTCGAGGACCTGGGGACGATGACCGTGCGTCGAGATCCCCAGGGCGCCGGAGGTTCCTGGGCCGCCCGATAGCCAGACCGTCGTTCAGGAGGGACGCCATCCGGTCCTGACGGAGACCGGTCGGCTCCAGCAACGACTGCGCCTGCTGCCATTCCTCTGCGGCGTGTATTTTGTGCTCGCCTTGAGTTTGTTCCCGCACCTGGCGATGGCACTGGTGTGGGAGAAGCTGGTCCACTCATGGGGCACTCGGACTACGCGCCCTACTGCGGCGACGCTGCGGCATCTGCGGGCCCGGCCGGGGCCGACGCCGTTTCGCGCCTTGCTCGAGGTCCTGGCGGTTCCGCTCCTCGGTCGGCACGCCGGGCGTGGGCTATCGCGGGCTACGCACGGTGGCCTTCGACGGCTGCCACTCACTGCACATGCCGGACACCACCGATAACCGCGCCTGGCTGGGACGCGTCCGCGGACGCCTATTTCGGCACGGTGCTTCGCCCGGTGCCGATCCCCACGAGACTCGCTCGGGCGCAGGCGCTCAAGATCTACTTTGAGTTCCTGGAGCTGCGGCACAAAATCGAGATCCACAACCTGACAGGCCGGGTCGTCGAGTGCCCGATCGACGAGATCAACCGGCCCCGGGGCCAGCAGAAGGCCAAGTTGCGTATCCCGCCAGCCGCCGAGCAGATCGCGCGGTTGTTCGCCGGGTGGCGCGAGGAGCTGGCGACCTGCCGCAAGTTCGGCCCCGTGGCTCGCAACTACGCCGCCGCACGGCTGATGACCGAGGTGGGGCTGCGGGTCAACGAGACTCGCCACCTGGATCTGGCCGACATCAAGTGGGATCTAGGGCGGTTCGGCAAACTCCATGTCCGGCATGGCAAAGGCGCCCGCGGCTCCGGGCCCCGCGAGCGCATGGTCCCGTTGATCAACGGTGCCGACCGGACGCTGCGATGGTTCGTGGAGGACGTGTGGTGCCATCTCGGCGACGACCCGACACGGCTGGGCGCGCCGCTGTTCTGCTCGGAGCGCCGCAACTCCGATGGCACCGCTGCCCGGGTGGGCAGTGAGGCGTTGCGGCAAGCTTGGCCGAGGCCGCGGCCAAGCACCTACCGGAGTGGCCGGACAGCCTCACTCCGCATGTCCTGCGCCATTTCTGTGCGAGCCAGTTGTATCTGGGCGGGATGGATCTGATCGCCATTCAGCAGGCACTCGGTCACGCCTGGGTTGCCACAACTATGAATTATGTTCATGTTCATCGCACGCATGTCGAGGACGCATGGCTCGCCGGCCACGAGCGCGCCGCCCAGCGGCTGAAAGGACTGAGGACATGAGGTGGAACCTGCGGCTGGCCGCCGCCAACCGCGGCATCTGGAAGGCCAGTGAGCTGCAACACCAGCTCGCCGGGCACGGCCTGGTGATCAGCGCCGGGAAGATGTCCGGGCTGTGGTCGGGCAACCCGGCCAGCGTCAAGCTCGACGACCTGGACGTCATCTGCGCCGTGCTGGGCTGCGGGATCGACGAGGTGCTGATTGCCGAGCCCGGCAAGGTGAAGCGACCGGACCAGGCCACCGAGCCGAAGGTCGCGACCGGCACCAGCGGCGTGGTCGTGACCCCCAAACGCCGTGACGGCCGGTCACTTCCACCCGTGTGAGCAAGCGAAAGCCAGCGCGATGGCCGAGAACGAACCCGGCTGGCGAAGGCACCGGTATCCGGGTCGAATACCTCGGCAACAAGAAGAA
>NZ_JBSFLZ010000115.1:0-23540 GCF_053599315.1 Saccharopolyspora sp. NPDC000995 | reverse complement strand
ATCCTGCGGCCAGACACCACAAGACTGCCGCAAGATCATCATCCCGGGCCTGCCCAACACACCCTCACTCAACCCGAGAATTAACCACCAGGGTCATGGCTGGTAGGAAAACAACCGGTTCCCGCGCAAAAGCTCTGGAATTGGAGCGGTCCGAACGGAGCGCGCAACCAGAGAAAGGAAGCACGATGGGAATCCGCGAGATCGTCGAGACACCGCCTCGACCGGTCTCGCGGCTGCTGGTCTCCAGTAACCCGACCACCGGATGGGGGGCACTGAACTACTTCAACCCCGGCGCTCCGGATGGCTTGGCCGACTCACTCAATCCCGACGCCGACGAGAACACCCCCGTCCTACCACTGGACACCGACGGGATCGACTTCCCCCGCTCGGCGTCCCTGCCGCTGGAGACGGTGCGCGAGGCCATCGCCGAGTACTGCCGCACCGGACTGCGGCCGACGTGCGTGCAGTGGCAGCCTGGCAAGTGGTACTGACCGCCCCGGAAAACAACAAACGCGCCCCGCACCCGATGAACGGGATGCTGTTGGCGAATCCGTCCCGTCGCTGTTAGGTGGCGGGGCGGCGACATCACCCTAAAGTCTATCCGGCAGTTTTGTACTGCGGTTTCTGGGTTTTTACTGATTAGGTGTCTATTGTGGATAGATCTTTCCCAAGGGGCGCGGGTGCAAATCGTGTCGTCCCTTTGGTCTGAATGACCCGCTGGCCAGGCCGGTGGAGCCGCGCGGTGCTGACCCTGCGGCGTCCGCCCGGTTCAAGCCATTGGGGACATGCGACCTCGCTCGCGCCTGTCGTTTGAGCGACACGGGCCCGGGCCGGGTTCGGTGCCTGTCCGGATCTGTTGCCAGGCGGCGGCATCGTTGCGTGGGTACTGGCCTGGAATCGCGAGTGCGCGCTGCTGGTGTTCGGGCCAACTTTGTCGCGTCTGTGTGATGGTGATCTCTTGATCTTTTTCTATTAAGTTAGGCTAACCTTTGCTAGCGTTCCGGATGTCGCCCTGCCCGTTCCGGTCGCCGAGCTGAGGAGAAACGTGGCTGTCGACACCCTGACCGAATCCGTCGCCGAGTCCGTGTTCGATTGCGTGGGCAACACGCCCGTAGTCGCGCTGAACCGGCTGTTCCCCGAACCAGATGTTGAGGTGATTGCGAAGCTTGAGCTGATGAATCCCGGCGGGAGCATGAAGGACCGCTCCGCGCGGCACATCGTCGAATGTGGACTGCGCGAAGGGTCCATCCGCCCGGGAAGTCACCTGGTGGAGAGCAGTTCCGGCAACTTCGGGATCGCGCTGGCCATCGCCGCGCGCATCCACGACCTGCGGTTCACCTGCGTCCTCGACCCAAAGGCCGCCCCGGCCAACGTCGCGATCCTGCGGCACCTCGGGGCCGAGGTCGACGTGGTGACCGAACCGGACGAGATGGGTGGCTACCTGCACACCCGGATCCGCCGGGTGCAGAAGATCCTGGCGGGCTCGCCGGCGGCGATCTGGGTAAACCAGTACGCCAACGACCGGAACTGGGAGGCCCACTACCACGGCACCGGCGCCGAACTCGCCGAGCAGCTGATCCGACCGCCGTCGTACCTGTTCGGCGCGGTCAGCACCACAGGCAGCCTGCTCGGTTGCTCCCGGCGGCTGCGGGAGAGCTTCCCGAATCTGCGGGTGGCCGCGGTCGACGCCGTGGGATCGGTGATCTTCGGTGGACCGGCCGGACCGCGCGACGTGCCGGGCATCGGGGCCAGCCGGGTCCCGGAGCTGTTCGCCCCGGCGGAGATCGACGACGTGGTGCACGTCAACGACTTCGAAACGGCGGTGGGCTGCCGCGACCTGCTGGCCGCAGAGGGCATCTTCGCCGGTGGCTCGACAGGGGCGGTGGTCGCAGCCATCCGGCGCACGCTGCCCCGGCTGCCGCGCCCCTGCCGGGTGGTCGCGATCTTCCCGGACCGCGGAGACCGCTACCTCGACCTTATTTACGACGAAGGCTGGTTCGCCGCCGCCAGGCAGCGCTGCACGAACTGACGACGAGGAGATCTTATGTCTACTGAGCAATCCCCGAAGATGCTCTACCTGAGCCGCAGCGACATCGCGGCGGTCGGTGGTGCGGAGGCCGAGCTGTACGTGGAGGCGTTGCGCGCGGGGCTGATCGCGCACGCGGAGGGCAAGACCGTCCAGCCGCTCAAGCCTTACCTGCGAGCTGCCGGCACGCACATCGCCGACCGGATCATCGCGATGCCCGCGCACGTCGGCGAACCCGGGTTGTCCGGGATCAAGTGGATCGGCAGCAAACACGACAACCCGATCCGGCGAGGGCGGGAACGGGCCAGCGCGGTCATCGTGCTCAACGACCCGGAGAGCAACTACCCGGTGGCCGTGCTGGAAGGCAGCCTGATCAGTGCCTGGCGGACCGCCGGGGTGACCTGCCTGGCTGCCCGGCACCTGGCGCGCGGCGGGTTCACCGACGTCGCGCTGGTGGGCTGCGGGGTGATCGGGGGCACCCAGATCGCCGCGCTGCTGCAGCAGTTCGGGCACATCGAGTCGGTCCACCTCTACGACCAGCAGGCGGAGGCGGCGCACGCGCTGGCCGAGCAGATCAGCGGTGACCACCCGGCGGTCAAGGCGCGGGTCGCCGACACCGCGGAGGACGCCGTGCGGGCCGGTGATCTCGTCGTCCCGTGCACCGTCACCAGTCGGCCCTACCTCCCGTTCAGCTGGATCAAGCCGGGTGCGCTGGTGTGCAATGTGTCCATCATGGACGTTCACAAGGATGTATTCCTCAACGCCGACAAGGTCGTAGTGGACGACTGGGAGCAGTGCAACCGGGAGAAGAAGATCATCAACCAGCTGGTGCTGGAAGGTTCGTTCTCCCGCGAGCAGCTGCACGCCGAGCTCGGCGAGATCCTGGCCGCAACCAAGTCCGGGCGCACCGACGACGACGAAATCATCCTGCTCAACCCGATGGGCATGGCGGTCGAGGACATCGCCTGTGCCGGTGCGGTGTACGAGCGGGCGAAGAGCCGAGGTATCGGAACCTGGCTGGACCTGTACTGATGAGCGCGGAAGCGACCGAGCTGGTGATGCGGGACCTCGTCGATGTGCTGCTACAGGAGGACCTGGCCGGCTTCGGCGCCCGTGCCGAAGCCGACCAGTTCGCGGGGCTCGTCGGTGAACCGTTGGCTCCCGGTGAGCGGTGGTGCCGGGTGAAGCTGGCGGCCGGGTGGGTGTGCTGCCGGGTGCGGTCAGGTGGCGCGTTGCAGCGCTACCGGTACTCCCGTGGCCCGGTCTGGTTGGGCGGCGGCGGTTCGGCGGCGCGGCCGCTGCGGCCGGAGGAACTGCTGGTGCTGGCCGGCGGTGAGCTGGCCGGTGCCGCCGAGGTGTCCGAGGATGTGCGCGCAGCGGTCGAGCACGCCGAGGTGGTGCTCGGGCAGCGCGCCGCGCTCGACTTGGCGCCGCAGGAAGGCCGGTTGCTGGCGGGGGAGCGGTTGGCGGCGACGCGCAACCGACCCTTCCACCCCACGGCGCGGGCCGCGTCGGGGTGGACCTCCGGAGAGGTGGCCCGGTACGGGCCGATGCGCGCCGAACCGCTGGGCCTGGACTGGGTGGCGGTTCGGCGGGACCGGCTGCGCTTCGGCGCGGATCCCGATTCGCAGCGGCTGCCGGATCTGGTCCTCGACCAGGAGGGGCGGCAGGTTCTCGTCGATGTCGTGGACGACGAGTACCTGGCGATTCCGGTGCACCCGTGGCAGTTCGACCACTTGCTGCCCGCGCAGTTCGGCGAGGAGCTGGCCACCCGGGCCGTCATCCCGCTGGTTCGCGGTCTCGGCCGATTCCACCCCACCGCTTCCATCCGCACCTTGACCACCGCGCCCGAGACCCGGCGCCATGTCAAACTCCCACTCGGGATGGCCACGTTGGGAGCTACGAGGTTGCTGCCCCCGCGCTACCTGGCCAACGCCGAGCGGGCGCAGGAGTGCCTGCGGGAACTCGTCGATCGGGACCCCTTGCTGCGCCGCAGGGTTGCGCTGTGCGACGAGCGGATCTGGTGCGGCTGGCACGACCCCACCGACGAGTTCGGTGATCGGCCCGGCCAGCTCGCCGCCCAGGTGCGGGTCTACCCCGAGCTGGACGGACTGGTGCTTCCGATGGCGGCGCTGGCCGCCCACGAGTGGGACGTGCTGGCACCGGCGATCTCGGATCAGTTCGACCCGGTCGTTTTCTTCCGGGAGCTGGCGAAGTCGTTCTGCGAGTTCGGGTTCGCCTTCCTGCGCTGTGGGGTCCTGCCGGAGCTGCACGGGCAGAACGTCGTGGTGCAGCTGCGTGGCGCACGGGTGGAGCGATTCCTGCTCCGCGACCACGACACGCTGCGGCTGTTCCCGGAGTGGATGGCGAGCGCCGGGGCGCGGGACCCGGAGTACGCGATCAAGCCCGGGGCTGCGCAGTCACTTCGGCTGGAGTCGGCCGAATCGCTGGTCGGCTACCTCCAGACCCTCGGGTTCCAGGTGAACCTCTACGGCATCGCCGATGCGCTGTGCCGCCAATTCGGCCTGGACGAAGCCGTGCTGTGGACGCAGCTGCGCGTCGCGGTGCACGAATGCTTGCAACCGTTGCCGGCTGCGGTTGCCGAGGTCCTGCATGCACGGCTGCTGCGTGCCGCGACCTGGCCCAGCCGCGAGGTGCTGGGACCGCTGCTGCGCCAAGGCCGGTCTAGCGGTGTGAGCATGCCCGCTGGCCTTGGTGCGGTCCCGAATCCGCTGGCCTGCGGGGCGGTGGGCTGATGCGATCGTCCGGCCGGACGTTCGCCGTCCTCTGCCTGGGGCAGTTCGCCGCGACCGCAGGACTGACCATCGTGGTTCCGCTGCTGCCCTTCTACCTCGTCGGCCTGGGTACGCCGGAAGCCGAAATCCCCTGGTGGACGGCGGTTTCGCTGGCGGCCCCGGCACTGGTGCAAGTGGTCAGCGGACCGGTGTGGGGTTGGGTGGGCGACCGCTTCGGCCGCAAGGCGATGGTGGTGCGCGCGCACGCCGGCCTGGGCCTGGCCATCGCGCTCATGGCGCTGGCGAGCACCCCGGGCGAGTTCCTGACGTGCCGGCTGCTGCAAGGCATCTGCGGCGGCGTGGTCAGCGCGACAGCCGCATATGCGAACGCCGCAGCGGAGACCAACCGCCGCGGTCGTGCGCTCGGTTCCTTGTTCGGCGCCACCGCAGCGGGGTCACTGCTCGGACCGCTGGTGGGTGGACTGCTGGCTGGGCAGCTCGGATTCGGCCCGTTGTTCGCGGTGGTGGCAGGGCTGCTCGCGATGTCCAGCGTGCTCGCCGCCGTGCTGCTGACCGAACCACCGGGCCGCGCTCGGCAACGTCGATCAGCGCGGGTGGTGGCCGGGACCCTGCTGCGGTCGGGGGAAAGCCGTTCGATGCTGCTGGCCGGGCTCGCCGCTCAGACCGCGATCTACGCGCTGGTGGTGGTATTCGCGCCGCACGTCGAGCGGATGACGGGTTCGGTGGCGAGCGCGGCGGCCTGGGTAGGTGTGCTGCAGGCCGTGACCTGGTTGGCGTCGTGCGCGGGCAGCCCGTGGTGGGGTCGCCGAAACGACGTCCGACCCGCGCGGCTGGGTTTCGCCGCGGCCGCGGCCAGCTGCGGGCTCGCGGTTGCTCTCCAGGCGGTAGCGAGCGTGGAAGTGCTGGTGCCGCTGCGGCTGGTCCAGGGCTTCTGCTTCGCAGCCCTCGTGCAGTCGGTGCTGCATGTGACCGCTCGCCGGGTCCCGGACCGGGGCTGCGGCACCGCCTTCGGTTTCAGCACCGGGGTCCTCGACCTCGGCCAGGTGCTCGGACCGCTCGCGGGCGCGGCGTTGGCGGTCCTGCTGCCGCCCGCAGCGGTGTTCTCCCTTATCGGGGCGTTGCTGGGGGTGGCCGCGCTGCTGGCCCTAGCCGGCCGACCGAAATCCGGCGCGGAGCCCGTCCAGCCGGCTGAGATTCGCGAGAAGGTGTTGCGGTGAAGGACGTTCTGGCACGTGCCGCGGCGCGACAGCGCATGCTCAACGCGCTGGCGCGGGAAATCGGCGGAGAGGTGAGCAACGAGGCGTTGCGGGTTCCCCTGCGCGCGGCGGGCGGGGTGCTGCGAGCCGAGGTGCGGTACCGGTCGGAGTTCGGCCACCACTCCTACGGGCCCGAGGTGTTCCGGGAACTCGTCGACGGCAGCCGGCTCCCGGTCGACCACGACGAATTCGTGGCGCTGATAGCGGGTGAGCTCGCCGAACGGGGAGTCGAGGCACCAGCGGGGGCAGCGGAGGAGTTCAGCCGCCAGGTCGCCAACAGCGTCGCCAGGACGGCGCGCTACCTCTCCCGTGCACAACGCCCCACCCCCGTCACCCCGGAGGAGATCACCCGGCACGCCGAGCAGTCGCTGCTGTTGGGGCACCCGTTCCACCCGACGCCGAAGAGCGCGGAGGGATTCAGCGACGACGAACTCGCCCGCTACGCACCGGAACTCGGTGCGTCGTTCCAGCTGCACCACTGGGCGGTGGCACCCGATCTGCTGCTGGAGGACCGGGTGGCTGACGGGCCCTGGATCCCGGCGGAGGTCGAGGAGAAGGCCCGCGCCGCCTTGCACGCCGACCAGTCCGACTACGAGTTGCTGCCGGTGCACCCGTGGCAGGCGGCTTACCTCCAGCAGCAGCCGCAGGTCTCGGCGTTGGTCGACGCGGGACGGCTTGTGCCCCTCGGGCCGTTGGGCGCGGAGGTGTATGCGACGTCCTCGGTGCGCACGGTGTGCGATCCGGGCTTCGAGATCGCGTGGAAACTGCCGCTGCACGTGCGCATCACCAACTTCGTCCGCAACAACCCGGTCGAGCACCTGCGTCGCGCCGCCGACGCCGGCCGGCTGGTCGGCGACGCCGCGGACCGCTGGCAGCACGACGGGTTCGAGGTGCTGCCGGAAACCGGCTACCGAACCGTCGGCCCGGACGTCGTCGGTGACTTGGCGGCGGATTTCGCGGTGCTGTTCCGGCGGAACTCGTTCACCGGCTCCGGGACCGCCCCGCAGGTGCTCGCCGCGCTCCTGGAAGACCGGCTCGACGGGCGCGCGCCGGTGCTGGTGGACCTCGTGGCGGAAGCGGGCCCGCTTTCGCCCGGGCACGTCGCCGACTGGTTCCTGGCGTACCTGCGGATCTCGTTGGGACCGGTGCTCGCGGTGTTCACCGACCACGGCATCAGCTTCGAGGCCCACGTCCAGAACACCCTGCTGCACGTCGAGGACGGTTGGCCCCGGTGGTTCTTCGTGCGCGACATGGAAGGCACCAGCGCCAGCCGCGACCGCGCCCGGCCGGGGATCGTCCCGCCGGACAGCCCGGTGCTCTACGACGACGCCGAAGCGTGGCTGCGGCTGCGCTACCACCTCGTCACCAACCACCTCGGCCACCTGGTGGCGGTGCTGGGCCGGTGCACCCCGGCGAGCGAGCGGCAGCTGTGGTCGGTGGCGCGGGACTTCCTGCGGCAGTGCCCCGGTCGCTACGCCGCGGAGCTGCTGGCAACGCCGGTGCTGCCGGCGAAGGCGAACCTGCTCAGCCGCTTCGCCGAGCGCGGCGAGCACCCGCTCTACGTCGACGTCCCCAACCCGATTCGCGAGGTGAACCGATGACTGCGGAGCTGGTGCACGCGGCACTGACCGCACCGAGCTTCCTGAACGTGCGGCGCCGGGTCTTCCGCCAGCTGGTGGAGTCCCTGGTCTACGAAGGCGCGCTGAAAACCAGCCAGGACGGCGACCAGCACTTCGTCGACGGCGCGGACGCAGCCCGTGCGGGAGTCTGCTACTCGTTCCGCGCGGTGCGCCGGTTCGGCTTCGACCGCGTCGGCCTCACGTCGGTGGTGCGGCGCGGCGACACCGAGGCGGAGTCGATCACGTTGTTCCTGGCCGAAGTGCGCGATTCGCTGGACGCCGACGCCGATTACCTGACCGGCTTCGCACGTGAGCTGGAAGAGACCCTGTTCAAGGACGCACTGTCGGAGCACGTCCGCACCGAGCGGCGGACGGAACTGTCCACTGCGGACTACGACACCCTGGAATCGGCCATCACCGATGGCCACCGCTACCATCCCACTTACAAATCACGGCTCGGGTTCGACGCGGCGGACAACATCGCGTTCGGGCCGGAGTTCGCCAACCCGGTACGTCCGCTGTGGTTGGCCGCGCACCGCCGCATCACCGAGATCAGCGCCTCCGCATCGGTCGACGACCAGTACGTGGCCGGCCAGCTCGGTCCGGTGGCCGCCGAATTCCACCGCCGCATCCAGGAGCTCGGGCACGATCCGGGCGACTACGTGCTGGTCCCGGTGCACCCGTGGCAGTGGCGGGAGCGGATCGCCAGGGCGTTCTCCGACCAGATCGGCCGCGGTGAGCTGATCCCACTCGGGACCGATCCGGATGACTTCGGCGCGCAGCAGTCGATCCGCACCCTGGCCTGCTGGGACGATCCGCGGCGCCCCTACCTGAAGCTGTCGATGTCCATCGTGAACACCTCGACGAGCCGGGGTTTGGCCGCGCACACCGTGCGCAACGCAGCGCGCATCACCGACTGGCTGCGGCAGGTCGTTGCGGGGGACGATTACTTGCGCGACGAGCTGCGCCCAGTCCTGCTCGGCGAGGAGCTCGGCGTGTCGGTGACCCCGGAGCCCGGGCTGCTGCAGGCGGACACCTACGGGGCCTTGGCCTGCATCTGGCGGGAGAGCCTGCACCGGCACCTCGAACCGGGGGAGCGCGCAGTGCCCTTCACCGCACTGGCCGCGTGCCAAGTCGACGGCACACCCTTGATCGACCCGTGGGTGCGCGAGGTCGGTGTCGAGCAATGGGTGCGGCGCCTTGTGCGGGTGAGCGTCCTGCCGCTGGTCCACCTGCTTTGCCGACACGGCATCGCGCTGGAATCCCACGCGCAGAACATGGTGTTGGTGCACGAGAACGGCACACCGACCAGGGTGGTGCTCAAGGACTTCCACGACGGGGTCCGGTTCTCCCGCGCGCACCTCGCCGAGCCGCAGCGGTGCCCGGAACTGGCCGGGACCCCGGCGCACCACCAAAACCGCAACTCGTTCGTCGAAACCGGCGAACTCGGCCTGGTCACCGACTTCCTGCTGGATGCCTTCTTCTTCATCAACCTCGGCGAGCTCGCCATCTTCCTCGCGGATCACTGCGACCTCGACGAGCGGCGGTTCTGGCGGCTGGTGCGCGACGAGATCCGCGCATACCAGCAGCGGTTCGGCGAACTGGCCGACCGCTTCGCGCTGTTCGACGTGTTCACCCCGACCATCGAGGTGGAGAAGCTGACCACCCGCCGACTGCTGCCCGACACCGAACTCCGGCTGCACACCGTGCCGAACCCGCTCGCGGAGGTGGACCGGTGCTGAGGCACAACACCGTCAAGCAACGCCTTTCCGGAAACGGCGAGAGTTACGGGCTGTTCTGCTCGATCCCGTCTCCCGCCCTGGTGGAGATGATCGGCTGCGCCGGGTACGACTTCGTCGTCCTGGACACCGAGCACAGCCTCGTGGACCCGCAGCAGCTGGAAAACCTCATCCGCGCTGCAGAAGCCGTCGACCTGGTCGCCTTCGTCCGTGTCCCGGAAGCCGATTCGGGCGCGATCCTTCGCGCGCTCGACGCCGGCGCGCTGGGCGTGGTCGTGCCGCACGTGCGGACCAGAGCCGATCTCGATGCGGCGATCCGGGCCGCGCGGTACGCGCCGGAGGGCATGCGCAGCCTCAACGGTGGTCGGGTGCCGGGCTTCGGACGCATCGAGCTGACCGAGTACGTCCGCCGCGCCAACGCGGAGATCATGGTGATCGCGATGGTCGAAGACGCCGAAGGCGTCGACGAACTCCCGGCGATCCTGGCCGGTGGCGGAGTCGACCTGGTGCTGGAAGGCGCCGCCGACCTGTCCCAGTCCTACGGCGTGCCGTGGCAGACCCGGCACCCGATGGTCCGCGAAGCACTCCAGCGGGTGCACACCGAGTGCAAGGCGCACGGCGTGCCGTTCTGCGCGATCCCGCGGACCCGAGAAGACCACGAGCAGTGGCAGGCCGCCGGTGTCCGCACCTTTGTCCTCGGCGAGGAACGCGGCCTGGCGGCCCGTGCGCTGCGCACCCACCTCGACCAGCACCGGGGGACGACCCATGCGTGACCGACTGGTGAAACTCGTGCAGGACCGCATCGGCGGCGAACCAGTGTGCCTGTTCGCCTACGACCTGGACCAGCTCACCGAACACGTCCGCACCGTGGTGGAGTCACTCCCGCCGCGGTGCCGGATGTTCTACGCGATGAAGGCCAACAGCGACGATCGGCTGTTGCGCGCCCTGGCGCCTCTGGTCGCCGGGTTCGAGGTCGCTTCAGGTGGGGAACTAGTCAAGGCGCGAGCGATCAGAGCGGACATCCCGGTGATCTTCGGCGGGCCGGCCAAGACACCGCAGGAGATCGAGCAGGCGTTGGTGCAGGGCGTCACCCGCCTGCACGCGGAGAGCGTGCTGGAATTGCACCGGATCTCCGAAGCCGCGACCCGGCTCGGCCGCACCGCGGACGTGCTGCTGCGGGTCAATTTGGCCGGTCCTTTCCCGAGCGCGACCCTGGCGATGGCCGGGCGCCCCACCCAGTTCGGGATTTCCGAACAGGTCCTGCCGGATGCGGTCATCGCGGCGCAGACCCTTCCCGGGGTGCGGTTGGCCGGCTTCCACCTGCATTCGCTGTCCAACAACCTTTCCGCGCCAGCACATCTGGAACTCCTCGAGCACTACCGGCGCATGGTGTCCGGGTGGGAAGGGAAGTTTGGACTGCGTTGCGAGGTGCTAAACGTCGGCGGCGGGATCGGGGTGAACTATGTGAACTATGCGGACCTGGGAGAGCAGTTCGACTGGAGGCACTTCGCCCGCGGGCTGCCCGCGGTGGTCGCCGGATTTCCGGACCACCTGCGAGAGATCGACTTCGAATGCGGCCGGTACCTGGTCGCCGAATCCGGCTCGTACGCGGTCGAAGTCCTCGACGTGAAGCGCAACCACGGCGTGGACTACGCGTTGGTGCGCGGCGGCACCCACCACTTCCGGCTCCCGGTTTCCTGGCAGCACAGCCATCCGTTCACCGTGCTGCCGTTGGAACAGTGGTCGTCGAGCGCACCGCGTCCGGAGCTTCGCAACACCCGGGTCACCGTGGTCGGGGAGCTGTGCACCCCCAAGGACGTGCTCGCGCGCGACGTGCCGGTGGCGCGGATCCGGGCGGGTGACGTGCTCGTCTTCAGCCACGCCGGAGCCTACGGCTGGGAGATCTCGCACCACGACTTCCTCAGCCACCCGCATCCGGAACACGTCTACTACGGCGACATCTGGTCAAGTCAACGGGCGGTAGGAACGGCGCGACGCGGCCAGGACGATTCCGTGGATGGTTGCGGGCGTTCGCGATTCCCCGGTACGGCCGCTGATCGCAATGGAAGCGGCGCCGATGACAGCGGACACGCTCACGGCGTGCTGATCGGGCGATCACAGCACACCAGTTGTGCCCAGCAGCGCGCCGACGGCGTAGGTAGCGCCGAGTGCCAGCGCGCCGCCGACCACGACTCGGACCGCGGCTCGTAGTCGGGACCCGCCACCGATCCAGGCGGCGATCGCGCCGGTCAGGGCGAGCGCGGCGAGAGTGGCGGCGAACGTCACCGGTATGCGCAGACCGGGACCGGGCAGCAGGATTGCGAGTATCGGCAGGACGGCGCCGATCGCGAAGGAGACGAATGAGGCGATGGCGGCATGCCACGGGCTGGCGACGTCGTCCTGGTCGATGCCGAGCCGCTCGCGTACCTGTGCTGCGAGTGGGTCGTGGGCGGAGAGCTCCTCGGCGACCCGGCGTGCGGTGTCCGCAGAAATTCCTCGTTGCTCGTAGAGGTGGGCGAGGGCCTGCTGCTCACGCGCAGGGTCCTCGTCCAGCGCGCGGCGCTCCCGCTCGATGAGCGCGCGTTCGCTGTCGCGCTGGCTGGAAACCGACACGTACTCGCCGAGGGCCATGGACACCGCGCCGCCGATCGCTGCGGCAAACCCGGCCGTGAGAATCGGTCCGGTGGAGACCGTCGCGCCTGCCACGCCGACGAGGACTGCCGCGGTTGAGACGATCCCATCATTGGCGCCGAGAACACCGGCCCGCAGCGCGTTGAGCCGCTGTTCCAGCGGGAAGACGCGCGGCCGATCCAGCTTGGGAGCATCCTCACCGAGGGATCTATCAGCGAGATCCGAGATAGTCACGATTCGGGACATTATCCCGATATTATACGGATTGCAATCAAGGAGAGTCTTACCTTGTTTCCGTCATTTGTCGTGCAATTAGGAAAGGCTCTCCTTGAACAGGTAAGCCTCTTCTGAGCTGTGGCTCAGGGGTGGATTCGGCCGGCAAGGTCGTTGCAGGCAAGGGAATTCTCGTCTCAGGCAAGCCTCAACTGATTTACGCGCGGAGGGTGAACTTATTATGAGTGCGGCTGCGCTACTAGCGCGGCTGCTAGTACCGCGTCCCCACTCCGCGCGACAATCCGATCGGGTCCCTCATGTGGTTCGACGCCACATCCGCCCTCGTTCCCGCTGATGGCACGAATGCCGAGTACGTCGATTACTTCACCACGGTGGCCGTGCGGCGGCGCACCACCGACATCGCGGTCGCCTTCGCGGATTCGTCGCCGCCGGACTCGGCGGCCGGGGCCGTCGTGGCGGCCAGCGCGGTACAGCGTCGTGCTCAGGCGACGCGGTCGGCACTCCTTCCTCGGGTCTTCTCCGCCTCTTCGCGCAGCGATTGCCACACTTCCCGGTAGCGGTCGAGGAAATCGGTGCTCAGCCGGATCTACTCGACGTTGCGGGGCCTATGCAGCGGAATGCCGACGCGACGGCTTCCTCGAGGTCGTGGGTCACGAAGATCACCGCGGCGCCGGTGCCCGACACAGCCGCAGCAATTCGTCTCTGCATGAGTGCGCGGGTTTGCACGTCCAGGGCGCTGAACGGCTCGTCCATCAGCAGGATGGACGGCTCGTTTGCCAGCGTTTGGGCCACGCGACCCGCTTGCGCATGCTGTCGGGGATAGAGCTGGTGCGGGTAGTAGTGCTCGAACCCGGCCAAGCCGACCCGGGCGACCAGTCGCGGGCCTTCTCCCGCGCGGAACTCTTCGACTCGCCCGGTACCGCGGTCCGGCCGCGAGGTTGTCCACAACGGACCGCCATGGCATTACCGCGCGTTCTGGAACATGTAGCCGATGCCGTCGGGAATGCCGTGCACCGGCAGCCCCGCTAGCGCAGTCGGTCATCCGTCGCTGTGATCGGCAGCTGCGCGGGAGCGCCGGACGCCCGCCAGCTGATCCCGCGCTCGCAGTCCTAGCCCCGGGGCACGGTGTTGCGCCGGCTGCTCTGGCCCCTGGTGTGCCCTCCGTGGAGGACGGAGGCCGAATTGACCAGTGCGAGATGGCTGAACGCTTGGGGGAAGTTCCCGGTGAAGCGCCCCGTGGTGGAGTCGTACTCCTCGGCGTAGAGCCCGACGTCGTTGGTCAGACCCACGAGTTCGGCGAACATCGCCTCGGCTTCGCCGCGCCTGCCGCTGAGGGCGAGCGCGTCGACCATCCAGAACGAGCACGCCAGGAACGCCCCTTCCCGGCCGTTGAGCCCGTCGACCGAATGCCCGTTCCCGGCCTCCGTCGAGTACCGGTCGACGAGCACGCCGTGCTGGAGGTTCTCCTGGACTGCGCGGATCGTGCTGCGGACCCGCTCGTCGTCACCGGGCAGGAAACCGACCGCGGGGAGCAGCAGTGTGGCGGCGTCGAGCGTGGCACCGCCGTAATACTGCGTGAACGACTCCAGGTCTTCGTTCCACGCCTTCGCCAGCACTTCGGCGTGCACGGCGTCCCGGATCTCCCGCCACCGGTCCGCAGGGCCAGGCAGCCCATCCTCCTCGGCGGCGCGCACGGCGCGGTCGAACGCGACCCAAACCATCACCCGGGAATGGGTGAAGTACCGGTCGGGGCCGCGAACCTCCCACAGACCCTTGTCCGGCTTCTCCCAGATCGTCTCCAGATGGCCAAGCATGCCGACCTGCATGGCCCAGGACTGGGCGGACTCCTGCGCGCCGCGTTCGCGCGCCAGGTGCAGCACATCCATGACTTCGCCGTACACGTCGAGCTGGAGCTGCCGGTAAGCCGCGTTGCCGATCCGCACCGGACTGGCGCCCTGGTAGCCCGGCAGCCAGTCCGCTTCCCACTCCAGCAGGTGCCGCTCCCCGTCGACGCCGTACATGATCTGCAGTTCCGATGGATCGCCCGCCACCGCGCGCAGCAGCCAAGACCGCCAAGCCGCCGCTTCGGACATGCAGCCGAAGTTGTCCAGCGCCAGCAGGACGAGCGTGGCGTCGCGCAGCCAGCAGTACCGGTAGTCCCAGTTCCGGTTGCCGCCGAGAGCTTCGGGCAGCGATGTCGTCGCAGCGGCGACCATGCCGCCGGTGGGCGCGTAGGTCAGGGCTTTCAGCGTGACCAGCGACCGGTACACGGCCTCGGCGTGCGGACCGAGGTAATCGATCCGCTCGGTCCACTCGCGCCAGAACTCTTCGCTGTCCCGGGTCTCCTGCAGCGGATCCATCGGCGCGGGCAAGTCCTCGGGATCGGGCGACCACTGCATCACCCAGGAGTAACGCTCGCCGGCACGGACGCGCAAGACCAGCTCGTGGGCGCGTTCCTCCGGCAGGCGCTGCGGCAGCAGATCACCACGCAGCACAACGGTTTGCGGTCCCGCGACCGCCACGATGCACCGGTCCGCGACGGGATCGCTCCCCTCGCGCCGGTGCACCCAGGGCATCGAGTCGCCGTAGGCGAACCGAACCGCCCAACGCATCGTCAGCTCCGTGTCCCCGGAGACGCCTTCGACCATCCGCACCAGGCACGGCTCGTCGTCCTGGTTCTTCTCGTGCGGAGGCATGCTGTCGACCAGCCGCACGACGCCGTCGGCGGTGTGGAATTCCGTTTCCAGAACTAGGGAGTTGTCCCGGTAGCGGCGCCGCACTTCCCGCACTTGGCCGCTCGGGGCGATCCGCCAATGGCCGTCTCGTTCGTCGCCGAGGATGCGTGAGAAGCACGACGGGGAGTCGAATCGTGGAAGGCACAGCCAGTCGACCGATCCGTCCTTGCCGACCAGCGCCGCGGTGCGGAGGTCGGAGAGCAGCGCGTAGTCCTCGATAGAGCCAGGTCCGCTGTGCTCGTTGAGATCATCGTCCACGCTGATCGAGGCTATACCGTTCGGGAAACGTGTAAAAGCGCTCACCGAGTCAGCGACTTACGCCGCTGGCGTTGACCCGAGCTAGAGCAGCGAGAGCTGTACTGGCTTGGGTCCTCCCGTGGCGGTACCCGCAGCGCCGCAAGGGGTCGTCTTACGTGGGTTTCCATCGGGCTCGTTTAGCTTCACGGCGCAACTCGCCGAAGAGGTCTCGTGCTCAACGAGAGCAGCGAGGTCGCGTGCGGCGTTGATGTCCCGGTCCAGGACCAAGCCGCACGCCTGACATTGAAAGATCCGTTCGGACAGGCGCAGTTTGGCTTTCACCACACCACAGCCCGAACAGGTAACATGGCCGCGCCAACCGCCGGTTGCGCATCATGCCGGTAACGTTGAGGTCGTCCAGCACAATCGCACCGTGTTCGCGTACGAGCAGGGTGGAGAGTTTGTGCAACCCGTCGCGGCGCGCGCCTGCGATCTTCGCATGCGGCTTCGCGATCCGGGCTTGGGCCTTACGCCACCCTGCCGAACGCTTCCCTTGGATGCGCTTGCCGCCTCCGGTGCGCCGCGCGGCTTGGCGTTGCAACCGGCGTAGTTCACGCTGTGCGATCTCCAGGTCACGACCGGTCGCGGACAAGGCTGCTTCCAGGTGTTCGACACCGAAGCGGGTCAACCGGTCACGCTGCTCCACCACGATCCGGGTGATTCCAGGATCGGCGAGGATTTTCCGCAGCTTCGAACGAGTCCCGTTCAGTCCGAGCCGACCTCGGTCACCACCGCATCGAGCGAGATCCCACGTGTGCCGCACTCTTCGGCCACATGACCAACCTGCCTGGTGAGGTCGTCTTTCTGATCCGCAGACGACACCCGGCAGTACGCCACGGTCCGACCATCCAGTGTCTTCGGTGGGTCCACGAGGATCGTTGCGGTCGGAAGTTCGGGCGGCACGGGCAGCGTTCCCGACGCAGAAACCCGAACAGTTGGCCCCCCGACCGGCGCGCTGACCACGCCCTGCGGGCGCGATCTCAGCTGCGGACGGCGTTGCTAGTCTGACGTTTCGAGCAGTTCGCAGATCAGCAGGCACACGTCGTCCTCGTGCGCCTCGCAGTTGAGAAGTGTGCTCAGCAGGTGCTCCGCGCGCTTCTGCGGCGAACGGGTCCGCGCCGCTGCATAGGCCGCGGCCAGCCGCGCGAGCCCGGTGTCGATGTCCTCGGTGCGGCGCTCGATCAGGCCGTCGCTGTAGAGCACTACGGAGGATCTCGGCGAGAGCTCCACCTCGTGTTCAGGAACTTTTTGGTGGAACGGAACGCCGAGCATCGAGGCGTTCTCGCCTTCGAGATACCTGACGCCTCCGTGCGGATCGTCCAGCAACGGCGGCGGATGACCGGCGCTTGCCCAGCGCATCGCGTTCTCGGCGACATCGACCTCGACCACCACGGCGGTCGCGTAGGAGCGGATGTCCCATGAGCGGAGGAGATCGTGCACGAGTTGCAGCGAAAGCGCTGGGCGATGCCCCTCCAACGCGTAGGCGTGGAGGGCGTTCTGGAGCCTGCCCATGACCACCGCCGCGTCCAAGCCGTGTCCCGTGACATCGCCAACGGTGAGCACCGCACTGCCGTCCGGTCGCGTCACCGCGTCGAACCAGTCGCCTCCCACCTGCACGCCGCTGGTCGCCGAGCGGTACCTGGCGACCACGTCCAGCTTCTCCGGGACGACGAGCCGCGGCAGCATCGCCCGCTGCAGCCGTTCGGCGAGTTCGTGCTCCCGCTGGTAGTCGTTGATGTTGCGCAGCCCGACAGCGACGCGCACCGCAACCGAATTGCTGGTGGCCAGGTCGGATTCGCCGAAGATGCCGTCCACCCGGTGGAAGTCGAGCACGCCGAGGCTCCGCGGGCCAGCGGTGAGCGGCACGCTCAACCGGGCCGTGTCCACACCTGCCGGTTCGCCGGTCGCCAACGCACGGCGGGTGCTCTGCGCTGGTTCCGCGTCTTCGTCGCCGATCGCCTGGAGGTTGTCGTCTTCCAGTGTCCACATGGTGATCGCGTCGGCGACACCGCGCGCCCGTAACAGCTGCACCAGCGCAGCGCACATCTCGGTGCTGTCCAAGGAAGTAGCCGATGCCCGGCTGACGTCGTCGAGGAACGCGTTGTGCCGACGTTCCCGGTCGAGCTCGCAGTGCAGCGCTAGGAGACCAGCGTTGGTCTGCGAGAGTTCCGCGCGGTGCCAGCTCAGCTCTTCCTGCTGCTGTTTGAGCTGTTCCACGAGCTCGCCCAGGGTCTGCACGAGGACGTCGTCCGGCTCGGCCGCGGCGAGTCGCGCTGCCACCTCCGGCCAACGCAGCGCGGCTGAACTCCCCGGCGCCCGCAGAATCGCTTCCAGCTGCTCGCGGGAGCCCATCAGGCCCTGCTCCCGCCGAGCACCACCACGCACGCGTCATCCCGCCGTCGGCAGTGCTGCCCGAGCAGCCAGCCGGCGACGACGGACGGGTCGTGACCGAACACGTCGGGTCGGTCCTCCGGGGTCCAGCGCTGCGTGACGCCGTCGGTGTGGAGGATCAGCCGTTCGGCCCCGGTCCACGGCCGCTCGTACTCCCGACCGGGGCGCAGCCGAGGCGACCGGTGGCCCACGATCCCGGGCAGGGACGGCAATTGCTCGCTGGTCCCCGCAGGTTCGGAGTGCAACCGGGCGGTGACGTTGCCGATCCCGCAGAACCGCAGGGCGCCGCGCGCCAGGTTCATCTCCGCGACCGCAACCGTCGCGCCGCGGGTGGGGGCGAGCTCACCGCACAGTTCCGCCAGCAGGGCGGCCGGCTTGAGCTCCGGGTGCGTGCTGGCGAAATCGACGGCCGCGGCGGTGGCCGCCGCCGCGGCGGGCCCGTGGCCCAGCCCGTCGCTGACCACGACGACGACCCGGTCGCTCGCGGCGGTCACGCACCACCCGTCGCCGGTCACGACCTCACCGGGGCAGGTGTACTGGGCGGCGCCGATCCGCAGCGCGCCGGGCCAGCCGTCGGTCGTGCCCCAGCGTGCGAGCACTACCGTGCCGACGCCCTCGCGGGAAAAGATGTCGAATTCGTCGGCGAGCCGCCGGGCCGCACCCAGCCCGGTGCCGAGCGTCCCCGCGGTCGAATGGCCGTCGCGCAGGCTGTCCGCGACACGATCGATGCCGGGACCACGATCGCACGCCACCAGGTCCAAGCGCCCGGGTTGCGGCACGGCGGAGAACAGGCCGTCGGACGCGTGCTTGCGCAGGTTGCTGGCGAGTTCCGAGGCCACGACGGCGACCCGGTCGACCGATCGCTGCGGCAACTGGGCGACCTGGGCCGCATGGGTGGCGAGCTGGCGAGCGCGGGCGACGTGCGCTTCCTCCGCGATGGCAAGCGCTGTGCTCCTCACCGCAGCACCGCCTTGCGGGCGATGAACACCACGGTCACGGCAGTTCCCGCGCCGGGGCCGGTTTCGATGTCGAACTCGTCGGCGAGCCGGCGAGCTCCGCTGAGACCGAGGCCCAACCCGCCGCCGGTGCTGTAACCGTCCTGCAGAGCGAGGTCGACGTCGGTGATCCCGGGCCCCTCGTCGCGGAAGGTGATCCGCAGCCGCGCCGGACCGCCCGGAGCCTCGTCGAGCGTGGCGGTGGCCTTGCCGCCGCCACCGTGCATCAAGGTGTTGCGCGCCAACTCGCTCGCGGCGGTCACCGTCTTCGTCTGCGCCACCAGGGAGAAGCCGGCGGACAGGGCGAGCTCTCGCACCACCTGCCGGACCTGCACGATGTCGCGCTCCGCAGCGATCGGGACCTCGTGGGCCGTGCGGGGCGCGCTCATCTGCCCTCCACTGACCGGTTCGGCGAGGCGATGCTCAGCAGCGCCATGCCGTCCGCGACTGTTCGCGCGGTGCGCAACCCGGGCAGCGTGAGGCCGAGCTCGACCAGGGTGATGGCGACCTCGGGACGCATGCCGACCACGACCGTTTCCGCCGCCAGCAGCGAAGTCGCCGCAGCGATGTCGTAGATGGTGCGGGCCAGGAAGGAATCGACCAGCTCGAGCCTGGAGATGTCGATCAGCACTCCGCGCGCGCCGACGGCGACGACCGCATCGGCGAGGTCCTGTTGGAGATCGAGCGCGGCACCGTCGGTGAGCTCGCCTTGGAGCGTGGCGACCAGCGCCCCGTCGAGCTCCAGGATCGATGCCGAGGCCACGACCGTTACCCCTGGTCCGCAGGGACGACTGCGAGGCCGGTTTTCCGCAGCGCGTAACTCAGGGCGTCGGCCAGCGACGCCTTGGTGACCAGGTCACCGAGGTCGATGCCCAGTTGGACCATCGTCTGTGCGATCTGCGGCCGGATTCCGCTGAGGACGCACTCGACACCCATCAGGCGCGCGGCCATCGTGGTATTGAGCAGGTGTTGCGCGACCATGGTGTCGACGGTCGGGACGCCGGTGATGTCCAGGATCGCCACTTTCGCCTGCTGCACGACGACCTGCTCCAGCAGACCCTCCGTCGCGGATTGGCTGCGGGTGCTGTCGAGCGTGCCGATGAGCGGGACGGCCAGCACCCCGTCCCACAGCTTGATCACCGGTGTCGACAGCTCGGTGAGCTGCTGGCTCTGCATCGAGATGGTCTCGGTTCCCGCGGTCAGCTCCTCCTGGAGCTGGACCATCCGCAGCGCGTCCACCGCGGAGGACAGCGCCAAAGCCCCATCCGTGACGGCAGGCGCTGCGGCGCGGTGCTCCCACCAGAGGCGCAGCAGGGGTTCCTTCAGCGCCAGGAGGTCCAGCCGTCGGCTGGCGCCGCCACCGGCGCAGGCCCGCAACATCGGTCGCACGTCGTCGAACCCCGCGGCCTCCGGGTCGTGCTCCTGACCGTCCCGGACCGCACGGAGGACGCTGTTCAGCAGCTCGGTGCACCCACCCATCGCGTCGACCGTCCGCTGCTCGGCGAACGTCCGCAACAGCGACCATTCGCGCACCACGTCGGGCTGCCGCTGGCCGAGGAATTCAACGAGTTCGCGGCGAACCTCGTCATGTGTCACGACGCTCATGTGGTCAACTCCCAACCGACACCGACACCGACACCGCCAACGCGCGCTGCTTTTTCTTGCCCTGTGGCAAACGTAAACCACGTCCACCGGCCGGATCCACCGGGGGCGGACGACGTCGATCATCCTGCCGGTCGAACCGGTTCCACCGCAATAGTGTTCGCGCCGAGGTCCGCGCGGCGCCACGGCAGCCGGGCGCGGAGACGCGCAGCGGCGAGCTGATCAGGCATTTAGATGCGGCTGGGGCTCCGCGGGCTCCGCCGCGTCCCAGGTCATCCGGACGGTCGTGCCGACCTGTTCCGGGAGGACTTCCACGTGGTCGGCGAGGGACCGGATCAGCACTAGGCCGCGTCCGCCGTGCTCGCCGGAGTCCTCCGGCTCCGCACGGATCCGCCACCGGCCGTAATCCTGGACCGCGATCTCGATGCGGGCGGAATCGAGGTGGAAGGCGGCCCGGACGCTCAGCACGCCACCGCCGTCGGGGTAGGCGTGCGTGACGACGTTGGCCATCGCCTCGTACGCCGCGAGCGCGACCGCTTCGGCGCGCTCGTCGGTGACCCCGTTGCCGCTGGCCCAATCGGTCAGCGCTCGGCAGATCGGCCGCAGACGTCCGGGCTCCGCGGGTACCTCGTGCCAGTGCGGGGGATCGGGAGGGGCCGCCGCGACTCGGTCGGCGCTTCCATTCAGGCTCATCGTCCAGGCCTCGTTTCGACGTCTCTGCTCGCACGCTCTCGATCCGACCAGGGCCCGATGAACCGCTGGACGATGCGCGTCGCCTGCCGTGAAGTTCGAACTGCCGGGCGCGAACGGTGGGGTCGGCATTCGCGAGCGAGCCCCATGACCCCGGTGCGCAGGCGGCAACGTTGGAGTGGAACGCCACGTTAACACCGGTGTTCCGTTGATCAGCTGGAGGTCGGTGCGCGTGCCCGCCGCAACTGTTTGTCTTCTGGCAAAGATATCCGTTCACAGCGGGTCAGTGCTGTCGCAGGCTGCCGCGATCCGGCGGCGGTGTATGAGATAGTGGCCGCTGTGACTAGGTTCGAATCGTCTTCGCCGGAATCGACCACCTCGACGCCGCTGCAGACCGCGTCGTTCGCCGTGGAGCAGCGCGGTTCGGCAGCGGTGCTGACCGTCTCGGGTGAGATCGACATGGTCACCGCCCCGAAGCTCCAGGAACAGCTGACAAAAGCGGTCGCCGACGAGGTCTCGGCCCTCGTCGTGGACCTCTCCGGGGTCAGCTTCTTCGCTTCGGCCGGTTTGTCGGCTCTAGTCAACGGCTACACCCTGGCCAACGAGCGCGGGGCAGAGCTGCGAGTGGTGGCCACCAGCAGCGCCACCATCCGACCGCTGCAGATCACCGCGCTCGACCGGAAGATTGCGGTCTTCGACTCGCTCGAGAACGCCCTGCAGGGCGGGCAGTCCTGACCTGCGGTCCGACGAGCAGCCTATCTCGTGGACGTGGTTGATCCCTTCGCCCGGACGTGTGGGGGCGGGTGAGCCGGTCCGGCGCGGTGGCCGGCCTGCCTCGCGGGTGGACACGGTGATCCGCGGTGCGCAACAGCGCAGCCGCGCACCGCGAATCACCGCGCCCATCACCGAGCCCCGTCCGGTGGTTCGAGCGCGGCGCCCAGGTTCGGCCGGCAGTCCAGCACGACGTTGAGACCGGCGGCGCGCAACTCGTCCATGAGCGCCTCGCTGGCCACGACCACGCGGAAGGCGATTTCCCGGAACTCCGCCCTCATCGTCATGTACGCGCTGGTGAGCATCTGCAAGCCCGGGAGGTCGAGCTCGTCGACCTCGTTCAGATCCACCACGAGCACCTCGACGTCGGCGGTCAACCGCGAAACGAGGACGTCTTCGAGCGAATGTCCCGAGCTCGCGTCGAACTGCCCGCTGACGGTCGCCACGAGCGAGCCGCCGCGTGGACTCGAGAGCTGGACGTGCGGCGGGGAGGCCGCCGCGGACCGCTCCAGCAGCTGAAGTGGTCTCGCTTGCCCGGGGTCTTCGGAGGTGGAGTCCGGAACGGTCATGCTGCGGTCCTTTCTCGCTGCTGGGTGCACGGCTGCAGCCCAGCGATCCATGCCGTTCGACCTGTCGGCCAGATGATCTATACCCGGGGGCGGGCAGCCCCAAACCCCTCCCCGTCAAACTGCGCCGAATGCGCCGTGAACGGGCGCGTGCGGTTGTCGACGGTCTGCGCGCCCGGCCGGCGCGAGCACGTCTTCATCCACGCTCGGCGAGCTCCGAGCCGTGCTGCTGGTGGCGCCGTTGGACGCGTCGCGTCCAGGGGCGGAGGTGGAGCACCGCACGCGCCGAGGAGCACGATGAACCCGGCTGCGATCGCTGGTTTTACTGGTACTTGGCCGCTTCCCGCGGCGAGAGCTGTGGTGGTTGTCGCGCACACCGCAGTCAAGGCACTGCAGACGCACTTTTCCGGTTTGCTAGCACTAGAACGAGACGTACTCTTCGATCGCCCGAAGAAGGCCGGTTTTTGGGGCAGCTGGAGACCCTGCTGGTTAATTTCGTCGCGGTGTCGGGGCTGTTTGGGAAGGTGCGGGCGTGAAGCGAATGGGCCGTTCGTGTCGTCTATCGAGGTGAACAGGCCGTTCACCGCAAACCGGTTGGCGAGGCAGAACCGGACCAATCCCGCGGTGAAACCAGCCCTCGCGGAATTAGCCAGCAGGGCAGCTGGAGCACCGATTTCCGCCAACAGCGCATGTTGCGAATCCGCCGGTCCGCCTTGGGCTTCTTTGGTGGCGCGAAGGTTGAAGTCGTCGTGGACCAGCGTCAAGGGCTCGGATCGGATGCCACATCTGGCAACGGAATTCAATCCTGAAATCGCTGGTCGATGGGTCGACCGCTGCGGTTGGGCGCTTGGCGCGATGCGCTTGGACGGCCGGGCGCGAGCTGCCGGATCTGGTGCCTGATGGGTCTCACGTATATGTTTGTCCAACGGCAAATAAATGGCCGAGCGCGGTCGCCGCCGACGGCGGGCCCGATGGCCTGCGCTTCCCGTGGTGAGGACTGCAGGCGGGAGTCGTCGAGGTATGCAATGCGCGTTGGACTACTTGCTCACTGGCTTCGCGGGAACCTGCTTGTCCCTGCTGCTCATAAAGATTCGGCGCCGCACTCCGAACAGGCGGTGACCTTGCTCGAACGGCGATCGACTAGGCCTTCATCAAGCGTGTCGGGTGGGTAGATCCGGCCTGAGGTAAGGCAAAGGCCTTATCCTGCTTGGGTTTGCGACTCCAACGCATCC
>NZ_JBSFLZ010000114.1:0-23602 GCF_053599315.1 Saccharopolyspora sp. NPDC000995 | reverse complement strand
GCCGTCACCACGGTCATGTGCGCCGAGGCAGTCAGCGGATATCGCCCGCCCGGAACGTAGGCACCCGCGGCACCGACCGGGATGTTGCGCTGCCCCAGAAAGACACCCGGAAGGGTCTCAGCTTCGAAATCGGTGATGGAGTCACGCTGTGCCTTCGCGAATCCACGTACCTGACGCTGCACGAACCTCAAGTCATCGAGGACGGTTTCCGGAACGGAAGACACGACCGCCTCGATCTGGTCCGGGCCCAGTCGGTACGACTCCGGCGTCCAGGAATCGAATTTCTCCGACCAGCGCCGCACCGCGACGTCGCCGTTCGCCCGGACGTCCGCGATGACCTCGGCGACGCGGTCGACGATCTCCGGGCTGCTCGTCCGCGACACCGTAGGCGCTGCGGGCTTCTTCACGAGTGTGCTCGGTGTGGACACTACGAACTCCTTACCGAAACGGGAACCTCTGTTGGCTTGTCCATGAAGTCTGTGGAAAGCGGAGGCCCGCCAACAGGCACAAGCCGTGTAATAGCCGGGCTCCGCCTTACACACAGTGGAACGACCACCGTCGCCACGACCATCTGCGCCACCGACGGCTGCAACCCGTACGAAGTCACGAACTGGGCTGTTTGTCGTGACGACGGTTAATCACGGCGAAAAACCGGGCGGCAGAGCAGGTCGTGACCGCGGAGGGCGAGCTGGAGCCGCTGCTGGGTTTCGATGTTTGCGAGATCGAGACCGAGCACGGCGGAAAGCCGGTCGAGCCGGTGGTAAAGGGTGCGCCGCTGGACGAAGAGCACCTCGGCGGCGCGCGCCTTGTTGCCACCGCACTCCAGGAACGCCCGCAACGTTGGCAGCAGCGGATGGGAGGCGACCGCATCATGCTCAAGCAGCGGGCCTAGCTCGTCCTCAACATAGCGTGAAAGCTCGGGCCCATCCGCCAGTGCCACCAGCAGCCGAAGCGCGCCAAGATCGTCAAATCGCAGGAGTTGGTTCGTCCGGCTCGCAGCAGCCGCCGACGCGGCGCTGC
The DNA here is from genome assembly GCF_053599315.1 of Saccharopolyspora sp. NPDC000995. NCBI lineage: Bacteria > Bacillati > Actinomycetota > Actinomycetes > Pseudonocardiales > Pseudonocardiaceae > Saccharopolyspora > Saccharopolyspora sp. NPDC000995. The sequence goes on along the minus strand of NZ_JBSFLZ010000114.1, from coordinate 22,582 downwards.
GGCCCTGCCGCAATGCCGTCGGTAGCGCGGCAGGCGGCACGATGCGGCTAACGCCTCCCCACACTCCCCGCTTCATTAGCGTTTCGAGCAGTGCACGGTCGCCGCCGCCGGGCGGGAGCCCTGCGACGGCCAAGTCGAAGTCCCCTATGTCGCCGACCACCGCCGGCCAGCCAGCATCGTGCAGCAGGAGCGCGAGATGCTGGCTGGTAAACGGCTCGCCGCTGGCGTCGCGCCCGGTGACTATGACGACCAGGTCGCGATGCCGCAGATCCTGGCCAAGTGCCAGGGTCCGGCCGACGAACTTCTCACCTGAGATGTCTCCTAACTGGAGCCGGTTAATCAACGCCCCCTGGCGTTGCGCAGCGCGGGCACCGCTTTCCCGCTCGCTCAGTAGCGTGATCGCGATGGCTGCAGCGGCTCGTTCGAGGGTGCGAAGATCGGTGGGAGTTGGCAAGTCATCGCCATGCAGCAGATGCAGCCAGCCCCACGATTCTCCACGCAGGACGATGGGACGACGGGCGCAGTCCGCGATACCGCAGAACGAAACCGTCCACCTCGTATTTGCCCTGCGAGACGTTCGCATCGGGGACGGTTCGTGCACTGTCCGGGAATGTACACCCCACACCGCCACGACATTGTCTGCTTCCGGGGTCGTGCCAGCGTAGGCGAGCATCTGGTGGGCCACGTCCTCTAGCACGACCGGATAACCGGTGCGCTGCGCGAGTTCATTCACCAGACCGACGTAGTCCTCGTCTGCCAGCAGCAGGTCCATGAAGGCTTGGCCGGTGGCCTCTTCCGCGACCAACTGGCCGACACGGAGTTCGACGAGTACTTCGTGAATCTGCGCGGACGCCTCAACGAAAGGAATCTCGTCGAAGAGACCGACGAGCGGAAGTCCGACGGCCCGTGCTTCTTCAACCGCGGCTTCCGGCATCGAGTCGAATACGCGTCCTGCCAGCTCGACAACGAGCACCGCAGCTCGGGCATCCGCAAGCCGCCGGATGAAGGCCCGCTGAAGATCAGGCGTTTCTCCCATGCCGAGACCGGCAGTCAACAACATCTCATCGCCGGAGAGGAAGCGGTGGATATCCGGGATCTCCCCGGTGTGCACCCAGCGGACCGGGCGGTCCAGGTCTTCGTCGGCGAAGACCTGGACCTCGGTCCGCTGGAAGACCTCCAGCTCCAGGGCGGCTCTAACGGTCAGGGAATCTGCCATCTCGGTTTCCGTGCGGTTCGCTAGTCACTCGTATCCTGGTTCGCCAGCAGCGCCGCCAGGCGGAATCGTCTGGCTTCCGATCGGACGGACGAAGCTGGAAACGACACCTCAGCCCACACTCGCAACGCTGCCAGCTCAGTTAGGTCCACGAGCTGGGGTCGGCAGCGGGTCAGGAAGAGGCAGGGCTCCTCATCGAGGCGGGAACGCGAATCCCGAGTCGCGCGATCCCGCAAGGCTCCTGGTTGACCGCGACGACCGAGCGCGCCTCCCACGGGCATCAGGACGGCGTATGCGTCGCGATCAAGCTCACTCACTGTCGGTCTCGTTCTACGCCAAAGCGCGATTGGTGATACGTTTAACCAATGCTGGGGGCGCGAGGCGCTCCTGTCAAGACCGGCGAGTGTCGGCACCCTGGCTCCGCCAAGGAAGATTTACAGATGGTCACGATGAAAGACGTCGCCCAAGCCGCCGGGGTGTCCCAGGCTGCGGTCTCCTACGCCTACAGCCGCCCCGGTAAGCTCTCGGAAGGCCAGCTCCGGCACATCATGGAAACTGCGGTGAAGCTGGGGTACCCGGGCCCGAACGTAGTAGGCGCGAGCCTACGGTCGAGAAAGACCGGCGCCATCGGCGTCATGGTCATGGACACTCTCAAGTACGCCTTCACCGACCCGTCCACGAAGTGCCTACTCGAAGGCGTCGTGCGCAGCGACCGGCTCAGCGATCAGGCCCTCACCCTTCTACCACTCCCCCACGAACCAGAACCCGTCACCGGCCGCGGTCGACAGGCCCTGCGCGGGCTTGTCGACCGCGTCATCGTGCACTGCCTCCCCGACGACCACCCGGGCCTACTGGCCTTGCGGTCGCGAAACATCCCAATTGTCGTCGTGGACCCGCCGCGGATCCCGGGAGTCCCGCTGGTGGACATCCCAGACCGCGAGGCCGCCCGCTCACAACTCGAACACTTGCTAGGACTCGGACACGAGCGAATCGGGATTATCGCGGAACGCCTGCTGCCAGATGGCTTTCACGGCCCCGTCAGCTCAGACCGGCGTGCCAAAACTACTGAGCGGGTGGTTCGCGAGCGCCTCGAGGGCTACCGCGAAGCGTTCGAGGCCGCAGGCGAGGACTTCGAGCGAGTTCCCATCGTGGAGGCCGGCGCGTTCGACTTCACCTCCGGTGCCCGGTCTGCCCGGGCCCTGCTCCACGAACACGACCTGACGGCCGTCGTCGCGACGTCGGACACGATGGCACTCGCGGCGCTGGACGTCGCGCGCCAACGCGGCCTGAACGTGCCCACCGACCTTTCCATCATCGGTTTCGACGACGCTCCTGACGCCCAAATTCACGGGCTAACCACGATCCGCCAGCCCATGATCGAGAAGGGTCGCCTCGCGGCCGAAATGTTGTTCGAGATGTTGTCCGACGCCCTCGAGCCAAGCGACGTGACCCTACCTACCGAACTCGTCGTCCGGGAGACCACAGCTCCGCCTAATCGCCGCCGTAACTAGCTTCGCGTTGTCCGTAGCGGCGGGACGCAACGTAGGAGGAATGTGCTTGGGCCAGGACCTATGCGTGCCGAAAAGTCGATCCGCACAGGTCAGCAGGCATCAACGCGTCACCGATCGCCGTCCGGCATGATCGCGGCTCGTGCTGGTCCGCTTCGCCTATCTCGCTATCACCCACGCGTTCGCCGCACTGCGACTGTTGCCAACGACCGACCGTGAGAAGCCCGAACAAACCCACCGCATGAAGGGTTTCCGTGGTCAACGCCAAGGTTTCAGAAGCCCCACCAGCACCAACCACAGCCCGCAGCACCGACCGCAACATCCGGCCGCCGTCCAGCGGTGCCGCGGGAACCAGGCTGAACACCGCCACCACGGCGTTGAGCGCCGCCAGATAGCCGAGCACGGCCACGATCAACTCATCGGCGCCCAGCCGAATCACCATCCAATCGCCCGCGCCGAACACCAGCGCGAGCACCGCGCTGGACGTCGGACCGCATGCCCACCACGCTCCAGTGCAAGCCGATCCGCACGAACGTACCCAACCCAGCCCGGTTGAGTTTCCCGGCCACGTACCGATTGCGGGGGCTGTGCCTGCTGCTTCCGCTGCCGTGCGCGAACACCACGATCCCTCGGGTTCGCCCGGGCACGCTCAGATCCGCAGTTTCACACTCCGATCGGGCTGCATGAGTACTTCCGCAGCTGCGCGTACTGCCGCACGACAAATCTTGGGTGTGGCGAAACCCTTCTCCACCACGGTGTCCTCCGACAAGGCCTGTCCGGGGGCGGCTCCCCGTCTTGTGACGTTGGGTCAAGCAAGGCCAACAAGCCTTCGCGTAACCATCCGCCCCCGGAAGGTCACTGGGTTTCCCCAACGCTTTCAGCATCACGGCCGGTTACCGGGCCGTAAAGCGGCCAGAAGTCCCCGCCGTGCAAGCTCGGACCGGTCTGCTAGTCCGAAGGCGCGATCAGTCCGTAATGCCCGTCGTAGCGGTGATAGAGCACGGCTCCACGACCGCGTTCGCCATCCAGGAAGAACAGAAATGGAAGGTCCATCGCACCCAACCGCTCGACAGCTTCGGCGGTGCTGAGCGCAGGTGCGCGCCGTTCGCTGACAGTCACCGGGACGGCGTGCTCGGCGAGGTGGTCCGGGTCTGGGTCGATCTGCGCCAGGCGGTACCCGCTCGGCGTGCGGTACAACACGCTGTCCTGCTCGGTGCCGAGCTCGGTGAACAAGTGGAAGTCGTAGTCCATGACGTCCATGTCGAACTCGGCCTCGTCCACGCCGCAGCGTGCGAGGGCGAAGGTCTTGTGGCGGATCACTTCGCGCTCCTCGACCGGGCGTGGGAAGTACGAGCAGCGGTGCGCCGGTTCGTCACCGTGACGCCACTGGTGCGGTTGCACCGATGTCGTCCTGCCCCGCCGCGCCTGCCAATGCCGGGCGACTCGCTCCAGGCTGTGCTGGAGTCGATCGTGCATGCGGTCGATGGCCTCTTCAGAGGTGGGCGCGGAAACCTGTGCCCGCACCAGCCGCCCGTTGACATCGAGGTTGGCCTGCGCGGTTGCCCTTGGTGACGCTGCAGGATCCCGATGTCGTGACACACGCGCCCGCGCATACAGCACGGGCTCATGCGCGAAGCGAAACACGGAACGAATTCGCTGCTCGGCGTACTCGCGGATTTCGACCGTCGGTTCATCGCTGACCTGCACGTCGACCGGAACATCCGGAGAAGCTCGTGGTCGAGCAACCATCACAACTCCAATCCAGCCCGTCGGCCGGCTTCAGGCCGCCGGGCGCAGCAGTGCGCGGACGTCTTCCGGGAGCTGATCGAGCACCTTGTCGACCTGTCCGCCGGAGGGCCACCGCGGTGATCGCCGGGGCAGCCCGGTGCACGTCCGCGACGGATATGTTCGCCTCCCGAGCGAATCGGGACAGGTACTGCTGCACGTCGTACTTCTCCGGGCCCGTGCTGGGATTCCAGCCGCCGTAGTAGACGCCCCGCAGCAGTTCCGGAAGCTGCTCGGCGAAATGCGCGGCGGTCTCCACCGGCAGCCGCTCCCGCAGCACGTGCAACCACGCGCGCAGAACCCGGTAGGCGAAGTGGTGGTCGTCGGTGTCGAACTCGTGGCCGACGTCGTGCGCCCACGTGCTCGCCATCTGCACCGCGTGGTCGAAAAGCGGAGTGCACGGTTGACCTCCTTCCCATCCGATCCCGCGTCCAGGCTCCACATCGAGCCGAGACACGATGAAGAGGCGGAAGTCCACGGGGTCCAGCAGTGGCCAATTCCCCCTGCCCAATCCAGGCTGACGTCAGCACACTCGTGGCTATGACTCTCGGGGGTCCGGGACCGAGACAAGTGCGGTCGAGCGCACCGCGACCGATTCGGCTGGTTCGGGGCACGTGATCGGCATTGACGGGTCGCTGTACAGCGGCGGTGGCTGTGGCAGCGTCGTGCGCCAAGCCGTGGCCTACGCGGGACTCACCGGTGAAGATATGGAATGCGCGAGCCCGCCGCCCGCAACCTGGTTTGCGACCGCAACACGTGCGTGCCGTGGAGGCCGTTCGCGACCTCGTTGGAGGCACGCTGGAGGGCGTCACGGTGGGATCGTGCACGCTCGCTTCCTCGCCCGGCCGCTTGATCCCCGAGGGACCACCCGAGCACATCGGGGCAACGGTCGCTCGCCAGCTGCTGCACGAGATCGCTGGCGGAGCCACGGCGAACCGCTTCACCGCCGACCAGATCCTCCCGTTCGCGGCCCTGGCATCCGGCGACAGCACGTTTCGGATACCCTCTGTCACCGAGCACGTGACGACAGGACTGTGGTTGGCGTCGCTGTTTCTCGGCGCGGGGGCACGCGTGGCCCACGACCGCATCGTCATCCACGGCTCCGCCGCCCAGAAAGGCGACGGGATCCAGGACTTGAGCAGTGAGTACGCACCTACGCCAGCGGATTCCGCGATGGAGGGTCAGACAGGCGCGCCTGTCGCCCCCGCCCTGCGTGCTCGCTTGGCGACGGTGGCGTCCTGTGCTGGGCGACGCCTTCGACGAGCCGTTGCAGCTGCTCGTTGACGCGTTGTGGCGACTCCAGGATCAGCAGGTGGGCCGCGCCGGCAACGGCGACCAGTTCGGCACCCAGGATTTCCCGTGCTAGTGCTTCGCTGTGGTTTACCGGAGTGATGGTGTCACGGTCTCCGACAAGAATCAGGGTGGGCACCTTCCCGAGTGCCGACACGGCGGTGCGCTTGTCGAAAGTGTCGAGTTCGGGGAAGAACTCAGCGATCACCGCGATCGGGGTCGAAGCCATCGCACGCGCGGTCAGCTCGGCAACAGGCTCCAGGACCCGCGAGCCGAACAGATAACGATTGGTGAGCCGGAACGAGGTGCGGCTGGTGACGCGGCGAACGGTGTCGACCACGTGTGACTGCCGACGCAGTAGGGACAAGCTCGTGCGGAGGGCGTGGTGCAGCAGGCGGGCCACCGGTTCGGGCAGACCCAGGGTTACACCGGACAGGCCACCGGCCGAGGTGGCGATGAGAGCGGCACCCACGACACGGTCGCCGAACAGCTCCGGATGGGACTCGGCGAGCCCGAGGATGGCCATGCCGCCCATCGAGTGGCCGACAAGCACCACCGGACCTTGCGGCGCGGTCGCCTGCATGACCGCGAAGAGGTCCTGGCCCACCTGGTCGATGGTGGCATTGGCGGGCGTTGCCCAACCGGACCGGCCGTGTCCCCGCTGGTCCCACAGCACCAGCCGGACCTGGCTGGCCAGAGCCTCGCGCTGGAAGTGCCAGCTTTGCGAGTCGAGCATGTAGCCGTGACAGAAGATGACGGTCACGTCGTTGGCACTGCGGTCGACGATTTCCGCGCGCAGCCACACCCCATCGGATGCCTTCACCGCGAGAGTTCTTGACGTCTCCGGCACCTGAACGGCTGGGGCGAACGCAATCTCGTCCAGTTTGGCCTCGGACGAGTTCTTGAACCACCACACTGCACTCCACCACCCAGAGCGATTCATCCGGAACAACGTCCAGGTCTTGGTGAAAGTTCCCCTGCGACCGCTGTCGTCACGCCCGCACGCGTTGTTGCTTGCCGCGGCCGGGTTGTGCTCACTTCCACTCGGGTGCGCGCCTGGCAAGCTCGTCCAGTTCCCGCGGCAGCGGGTTCCGCGAGATCGGGCATGGCGTGCTACTCGGCATTGACGCCCACGCACATGGCGTCTCCCATGCATGGCTGCAGGCGGCGATGCCGATGGCGTGCCTTGGGGCAAGCGGCACGAAGGCATAAACCTCGTGCAGCTCCGTGCCTTGCACTGCCAGCACGATGGCCGGCGGCGGGACGTTAGAGACGACGAGGTTGCACAACAGCGGAGCGCCGTTGGCGGCGACGGAAGCGCCACGATCAGCGCAACCCGAGGGTTGAGGTACTCAGCCACGTTTAATCGTGCTCCCCTTCCCGGCCACGTCCCGCCCCTCGAACACCACCACGAACCAAGCGTCCTCATCCCGCACCCACTCCCGCAGCTTCACCAGCTCGCTCTGCAACCGAAAGCGCTCCCGCTCGTAAACCGGACGCGGCAGCCGCTCGCTTGCTGCCCCCACCGGCCATACCGATCACCTGCGGTGTGATAAAGCACGTCGGTTCAACCGTCCGCATAGGTCATGTCGCCGAAATGGCGATCAGGACCCGGCGCGGGGCCACTGCCCACGAAGATCAGGACCGGGCGCGGGGGCCACTGCCCACGCCGATCAGCCCACCACATGAAGTTCAGCGCGACCCGGATCCGTCGACTCACGATGTCGGCCCTGCGCATAATGGTCTCCTCCCCCGACCAGACCGTAAGACGGCGACAGAATCGCACAAGTCGGGCGATCGATGGGCTGCATTGGAGTCCTTCGGCTCTGCCGCCACGGCAGCCCCTGACGCGACCCTCGGAATCGCAGCGCCATCGGGAGCGGGGGCATGATCATGCACGCGGAAGTGGGCGAATGGCTGGTCGCCGAAGCGGTCCACCTCGACGGCCATCGACGGAAAGGCCAGATCGTCGAGGTGCACGGTCCCGGCGGCGAACCACCCTACCTGGTGCATTGGCTCGACGATGGGCGTGTGACGTTGTTCTTCCCCGGACCTGACGCGCACCTGGAACGCAGCCTCCCGAAGCACCTGAAGCCGCACGCCGACCGCGTCGCACCCTCGTGACGCCCCGACCACGGATTGCTGCTGCGAGGTGGCCATGGCCTGGATTCGCTGGTTCTCCGAGCTCGGGCTCGCGGACGTGCCCGTGGCGGGAGGGAAGGGAGCCAACCTCGGCGAGCTCACCCGGGCTGGCCTGCCGGTTCCGCCGGGATTCGTACTGGACTCCGAGGCGTACCGGGCCTGCATGTCGGAGGCAGGCGTCCGACCGGAACTCGACCACCTGCTCGATGAAGCCATCCAGGTGGCCGACGAGCAGGGTCTGCTCGACGAGACCTGCGATCGGCTCCAGAGGTTGGTGCATCAGGCTGGTTTGTCGCCCGCCGCACGCGCGGAGCTGCTCAAGGCCTACGACGAACTCGACGGCGACTGCCTGGTCGCGGTGCGCTCATCAGCCGCCGCCGAGGACGCACCGGACATCTCGTTCGCTGGCGTCAACGAGAGCTTCACCAACGTCTCCGGCGCCGATGAGCTGACCGCGCGGGTGGTCGATTGCTGGGCGTCACTGTTCAGCCCGCGGGCGATCGTGTACCGCTCGGCGCAGGGCGTTCGCGAGGCACCTGCGATGGCGGTAATCGTGCAGCGGATGGTGGACGCGGACCGCTCCGGTGTCGCGTTCACCGCCAACCCCGCCACCGGGGCACGCGACGAAACGCTCGTGGAGGCCAGCTTCGGTCTCGGTGAATCCGTCGTCAGCGGCGCAGTGGAGCCTGACACCTACACAATCCGGAAAGCCGATGCCCGACTCAAGCACATCGACATCGGCCGCAAGACCCAAAAGATCGTGCGCGGGCCTGACGGCCGCCAGACCCGCGTCGAGTTGGGCCCGGACGAGACCGACCAACGGGTGCTCAGCGACATCGAGATATCCGACCTGGCACACCTGCTGGTTCGGGTGGAACAGCACTACGGCAGTCCGCAGGACGTGGAATGGGCGATCGCCAACGGCACCTGGTGGCTGGTGCAATCCCGTCCCGTCACGACCCTCCAGCGGCGCGCCAAGCCGGGTGCGATCCTCGTCTCCGGACTCGGCGCCTCCTTCGGCACCGCCTCGGGCGTGGTCCGGGTCATGCAATCCCCCGCCGAAGGCGGAGCTTTGCAGTCCGGCGAGGTGCTGGTCGCACCCATGACGGCACCGGACTGGCTGCCAGCGATCCGCAAGTCTGCCGCGCTGGTCACCGATAGCGGCGGCATGACCTGTCACGCCGCGATCGTCGCCCGCGAGCTCGGACTGCCGTGCGTGGTGGGCACCCGCACCGCAACCACAACTCTGCACGACGGCATGCAGGTCACCGTTGACGGCGAGAACGGCACCGTGCTCGAAGGGGCTGTCAGCGCGATACGGCACCCAGCTCGCGTGACCGAGCCCCCCGCGGCCCCGGTACAGCCCCTGGCGACCCGGATCTACGTCAACCTCGCCATGCCCGACCAGGCCGAGCACGCTGCTGCGCTGCCGGTCGACGGTGTGGGCCTGCTGCGGGCGGAGTTCCTGCTCACCGATGCGCTTGGAGGCGAACACCCCGGGCACATCCTGGCCCGCGGTGGCCAGGAAGCCGCGATCGGCGCGATGGTGGCGGCGCTCTCCACGATCACCCGCGCCTTCGCCCCACGGCCGGTCATCTACCGGGCCGCTGACTTCCGCAGCAACGAATTCCGCAACCTCGCCGGCGGGGCGGATTTCGAACCGGTCGAGGACAACCCGATGATCGGCTACCGCGGCTGCTACCGGTACGTCCGCGACCCGTCGCTGTTCCGCATGGAACTCGAAGCCCTCACCCGAGTGCGGGAGCAGACCCCCAACCTGCACCTGATGATCCCGTTCGTGCGCACACGCTGGGAACTCCAGCAATGCCTGGCCGAGGTCGACCGCAGCCCGCTCGGCAACTCGCCCGGCATGCACCGGTGGGTCATGGCCGAAGTACCGTCCGTGCAGTACTGGCTGTCCGCCTACACCCGGCTGGGCATAGACGGCGTGTCCATCGGCAGCAACGACCTCACCCAGCTCGTCCTCGGCGTCGACCGCGACTCCGAGGTGTGCGCGCCGTTGTTCGACGAGTCCGATCCGGCGGTGCTGGACGCGATCGGACGCATCATCGGCGCCGCCCGCCGGAATGGGATCACTTCGTCGCTGTGCGGCCAGGCCCCGTCCAACGATCCGGAGTTCGCTGAGCACCTCGTGCGGCTCGGCATCACGTCGATCTCGATCAACCCGGACGCCGTGCCCGCGGTGCGGCAGGCCGTGGACGCGGCGGAACGCAAGATCCTGCTGGAAGCAGCCAGATCTCAAGCCTGAGACGTCACTCCCGTGGGAACAACGGCTCGAATGCCCACTCCTTCAACTTCACGCGCACAATTTAGCGCGCGTCGACACAGACCTACTCACAAACCAGGAACAGTCACCAGCCCCGAGTGGTCAACACCGCCAACACCGCGCCGTCGTCCAGGATCGGTACCGGCAGCTCCCCCTCGGCGACCAGCCCGAAGTCCCGTTCGGGCATGCCGCGCAGGTGTTCGGCCGGAAGGCTGCCTGCGCACCGGCACCCCCCTCAGCGGACGCGTGCCGCCCCGCCCAGGCGGCGAGCTCCTGCCGGTACTCGGGCAGCTCCCGCTGCTCCGCGCCAGCGTTCGCCAGTTCCACTTCACGACGCTCTCGGTCCTCCAGGGCAAACCTGAGCATGCAGCCCTCCAACCGCGCGACCTCGCGCAACGGCGCGAGGACCTCCTGCGGCACCGGGTCTGCCAGGAATGGTCGCCGGTCAGTGCGCCGGTTCGCTGCCGCTGCCGCCAGCGTCTCGACGTGCGGGTCGACGTCCGTCAACTCGGCGAACTCGATCGACGCCAGATGTTCCGGTTGTGCCGGTTCGGCAGGCGGTGCACCCGGGCTCGCCACCCTTGCGCTGTGAACGCGATGCAGGCGTGGTTTAGGACCGCGCCGCAGCTGATCACCATCTCCCGCCCCGTCGGGTCAATGACCCCCAACAGCCGCGAACGATCGAGGTAGAGGTGCACCGAATGCTCGGCCAGCTTCCACCGCCACGGCTGGCTGTTGTGCACCGACGGCGCCCGGCACGCCGGGGCCAGCGCGGAGCGCATCGTCTCCTGCGCCGGAACCGTTCTGCTTGTCATCGCGACACACCCCCGCACCACGGGTTTCACGCTCAACGCCGCCCGGGTACCCGCAACGCGTCCGGCCGGAACGGGGCCGGTCGACCACGCCGACGACACGACCGACCCGCCAACGGAGGACACCATGACCAGCTTGCAGCCTCGGCCGAGCATGGGCCTGCCCGACATCTTCCGAATGTTGGAAACCGAATGGCCCTTCGGTGAACGGCACGCGATGCGCGTGGAGACCTACACCGAGAAGGACGAGTCCGTGGTCCGCTGCGAACTCCCCGGCGTGGACCCTGAAAAGGACATCCACATCAACGTCGAGGGCAACCAGCTCAAGATCAACGCCGAACGCAAGCACGAAGAACGCACCGACCGGCACAGCGAGTTCTACTACGGCTCGTTCAGCCGCACCCTGCTGCTACCGACCAGCTGCAACACCGAAGACATCGAGGCCGAATACGAAGCGGGCATCCTCACCATCCACATGCCACGCCGAGAAGCCGAGACCCGTAAGGAAATCCCGGTGATGCGCAAGGGCAAGTGAACAACTGGAATGCGTGGCGGACATCGGCCGCGCATTCCCCTTTGCATGCACGCCACGTCATCTCGCGGTAGGACGAACAACAACCACCGGGCAGTGCGCGTGGCTCACGCAATGCCGACTCACCGATCCGAGCAGCGCACCGACGAATCCGCCGTGTCCACGGCTTCCCACCACCAGCAGATCCGCGCCCTGAGCTTCGTCCAGCAACGCTCGCGCGGCATGCCCGCGAACCACCTCTCGCTGAACGGGCACCGACGTCGCCAGTAAGGCCGAGGTTTCGTCGACCGACTTCCTCAACTCCCACGCAGCACGAGCAACCGAATCCTCGTCCGAGAGCGCCGGTGGCATTGGCGTGACCTCGGTGAATGTCGACGGCACCCATGCCATCACCGCCGTGACCGCGCCGCCGCACTGCTCGGCGTAGCGCAGCGCCCACCGCAGCGCAGCTCTCGATCCCGGCGAGCCGTCCACGCCGACAACGATCCGCGGCGCGTTCGCGTCCATGATTCCCACCGTCCCAACTCGACAGTCGAAGCCGGTGTACTCGCAAAGACGCGAGATCGCACGTCGACAGTAAACGAACTACGTCGGAACGAATCATCCAGAGCGCGATCATTCGGCGGCGTGGCGGACGACGACGACCGGGCATTGCGCGTGGAACACGCAGTGCTGCCCGACCGATCCGAGGAGAGCCCCGACGAATCCACCGTGCCCGCGGCTGCCCACCACCAGGAGGTCTGCCTCCTGCGCCTCGTCCAGCAGCGCCCGTGCCGCGTGATCTCGCACCACCGTCTGCTCCACGGGAACCCGCACTCCCAGCGATGCGGCGGTTTCCTCGACCGCATTCCGCAGCTCCCGCCTGGCCTCGGCGGCTACGTCGCCCTCCGACATCGGCAACACCATGTCGATGAGGGCCGGATACCCGGACGCAATCAACGCGATAACGTTTCCGTTGCTCTGCTCGGCGTACCGCAGCGCCCAGCGCAGCGCAGCTCGGGAGCCGGGCGAACCGTCCACACCCACCACGATTCGCGGCTTGTCCTCGCTCATAGCTCCCCCGCTTCCTGACCGCAGGTCGGCACCTGGCAGTCGATGACGCCGGGTGTACTCGCCGCTACGCGAGATCGCACATCGACGCAGCCGAGCCGCTGCTGACGAAGTCCGCTGGGGACGGGCACCGGTGGCGGCAAGGCTGATGGAACAACGGCCGGGGCGGTATCCTGCGACGCAGTGCTGAGTCTCCCCGGCGGTCCACCCGCACCGCCGATGACCACGTAGTCCCGGCCTGAGGGGACCTGGTGGACACCACGACTGCGCTCGTGCACTTCGCCACAGCCTTGGCGATCGGGCTGCTGCTGGGCTTGGAGCGCGAGCACAGCACCGCCGGGCAGGAGATGCGACCGGCCGGGTCCCGGACGTTCTCCTTGCTGGGCATCGCGGGGGCGATCGCCGCGGCGCTCGGACCGGCCGTGCTGATCGCCACGATAAGCGCCGCAAGCCTGCTGGTCATCGCCTGGTACTTCCTCACCGCACGGGCATCCGCCGAAGCGGACGTGGGGGCGACCACTGAAGTCGCGGCGATCGCCACCGTACTGCTCGGGGCGCTGGCCTGGACCCGGCCGACCTGGGCCGTGCCGATCGCGGTCGCCATGGTCGCGCTGCTGGCCGCGAAACGACCGCTGCACCGCTTCGCCACCCGCCTGGTCACCGACGACGACATCGCCGACGCCATCCGGTTGTTCGTCGTCGCTTTCGTGATCTATCCGCTGCTCCCTGACAAGCCGATGGGCCCCTACGGCGCGCTCAACCCATCCCGGATCTGGCTGCTGGTCATCGCCATCACCGTCATCGGCTGGGCCGGCTACGTGGCCGTGCGCGCACTCGGCGAGCGACACGGACTGCTGATCGTCGGGTTCCTGGGCGGGTTCGTGTCCGCTTCGGCGACCACCGTCGTGCTGGCCCGCAGGTCCGACCGCGGCGTGCAGGCGGTGGTCCTACCAGCCGTACTCGCCGCGAGCGTGGCCACCTTGGTGCAGCTGATCGCGCTCACCGCAGTCGCCAATCCTGCGGTCTCCATCCGGCTGCTACCAGCCTCCCTCGCCGGTGCGGCCGTGCTGCTGGCCGAGTCCGGATGGCTAACCTGGCGAGCACGACGCACCGGTGAAGGCCACGACTCGGCTAGGCCGGCAAACGCCGATGCAAAGCCGTCGGCGTTCCAGCGTCCGCTATCGCTGCGCGTCACGTTATCGCTGACCGTGTTGCTGGTCCTGCTTCTGCTGGCCACCCGAGCAGCCGCGGACCTGCTCGGCCCGCAGGGCGTCATCGCCGCAGCCTTCGTAGGCGGACTCGCCGACACACACACCGCAGCGGTCGCGGCTGCGTCGCTGGGCGGCACCGTCGTCCCCACCAGCGTCGCTGTGCTCGGCGTCGGGGCAGCATTGCTGAGCAACACCATGATCAAACTCGTTCTCGCCGCCGCAGCCGGCGGAATGCGCTTCGCGCTGCGCCTGGCAGCGCTGTTGGTCCTGCCCGCCGCCACAGTCGCAGCCGGGTTCACGCTGGCGCTGTGACACGACCACGACCGTGTGGCAGTTCAGCTTCCACGACTTCGCCCCGGACGGCGAAGGCCGTCGAAAAACCTTGTACACCTTGGGAAAGGTGTAGCGTCACGATCAGGCGCGCCTTTGCTGAACCTCACACGACCATCCCGCTGCGCAGGCTTTCCCGAAGAAGCGCCTATCGACCTCGCATGACCAGGACTGCGGATCGTTGCGATCCGCGAAACTGCGACGTCCTGCAGCGGACGGACGGAGCCTGCTCAGCTCATCATGGCGCCACACTGCTGGGGCGTCGCAACCATGCGCAGTGCCCGCTGTCGGGCGTATGCGCGGTGTAGAACTCGGCAACAGCCGCGTAAGCCCGTGCCCCGTAGACAGTGGCGGGACCGCCGTTCCGCAGGAAACTGACGCCGATCACCTCGGTGGCCTCCGCTGGTGTCGCACCTCGTTGGACGGCGGCATGGGCGTGAGCGGCGATGCAGCCGTCACATTCTTTGCTCACCGCGATGGCCAGGGCGATCAGTTCTTTGGTCTTCGCGTCCACGACCTCTGGAGAGAGCGCGGCGTCGTGCAGTTGCTTGTAGCCCTCGTACACCCCCGGTATCGCATGCCGCAGCTCACGAGTGGGAACGCGCAGCTCATTCCGGACTGCCGCACCGTAACGGGCCATGCCACTGCCCTCCGACCTGCCGTGAGCACGTCTAGCTGTGTTCAGAATGCGATGGCAGACCGGCCTGGGATGCGGTCGTTGGTCCCAGTCAGCGAAGCATTGGCCGGAAAAGGTGTTCGGCCTACAAGTCCGTCCTGGGGTGCGTAGTGCGTGACCGCCACGCGGGGGTCGGTGGCCGTTGGCGTGAATGCCCCCAAGCAGCCCGTTCGCGCTTCGGTTCGCCTCCGAAGCGACTTCTGCCCGTGAGAGCCGTTGGCCTCTAGCGACTGCGAAGTCCGCCGGGCTTGCCTGGTCAGGTGACACGAGGAGGGGGCCCGATGCGGTGGGAGCCGATCAGCAAGCCAACCGAGCGACGTGCCGTGTCGAACATGCCCGACTACGAGCAGGTCCGACGTGCGTTCGACTGGGCGGCGGTTCGCTCTCAGCTGCCCGGCTTACCTGGCGGCCGGGGCCTGAACATCGCTCACGAAGCGGTGGACCGCCACGCCATCGGTGATCGGAGGCACGTCGCGGCACTGCGTTGCGTGGACAAGCAGGATCACGTGACGGAAATCAGCTACGGCGAGTTGCGGGAACAGACCAACCGCTTCGCAAATGTCCTGCGCGGCCTCGGGGTCGCCAAGGGCGAGCGGGTGTACACCTTGCTCGGGCGAGTTCCCGAGCTGTACGTGGCAGCCCTCGGGACATTGAAAGCGGGCTGCGTGCTTGCACCGCTGTTCTCCGCGTTCGGTCCGCAACCCGTTTACGACCGATTGCAGATCGGCGAAGGAGCTGCACTGCTGACAACGCCTCGGCTTTACCGCAACAAGATCCAGCAGCTGCGCGCGGACCTTCCACAGCTGCGGCACGTGCTGCTGGCGGGCGCCGGAGCAGCCGAACCAAGGACCATCGCCTTCGCGGACGCACTCGCGCAGGCCGGTACCGAGTTCGAGATCCCGCCGACGTCTCCGGAGGACTGGGCGTTGCTGCATTTCACCAGCGGCACCACAGGCCGGCCCAAGGCAGCCGTGCATGTGCACGACGCGGTCGTCGCACATCACGCCACCGCGGCGTATGCGCTGGACCTGCGTCCGGATGACGTGTTCTGGTGCACCGCCGATCCGGGTTGGGTCACCGGAACCTCCTACGGGATCATCGCTCCCCTGACGCACGGCGCCACCGTCGTCAGCGACGAAGGTGAGTTCGACGCACGGCGCTGGTACCGCGTGCTCGCCGAGCAGCGGGTGACCGTCTGGTATACCGCGCCGACCGCTTTGCGGATGTTGATGCGGCACGGACCGGAGTTGGCCTCGCGGTACGACCTGTCCGCCTTACGCTACGTGGCCAGCGTCGGGGAGCCGCTCAATCCCGAGGTCGTGGTCTGGGGCCAGGAGGTGCTGGGGCTGCCGGTCCACGACAACTGGTGGCAGACGGAGACCGGCGCGATCATGATCAGCAACTATCCCGCCGAAGAGGTCCGGCCCGGTTCGATGGGGCTACCGGTGCCCGGCGTCGAGGTCGGTTTGCTGGAGCGCGGCGAGGACGGCCGGGCCCGCGTCGCGCACGGGAAGGTGCACGAACTGACCGGTGCCGACGTCGAAGGCGAACTCGCGTTGCGGCCAGGGTGGCCCTCGATGTTCCGCGGTTACCTGCACGACGAGGCCAGGTATGCGGCGAGCTTCGCCGACGGCTGGTACCTGACGGGGGACATCGCGGCGCGGGACGCCGACGGCTACTACTGGTTTGTCAGCCGGGCGGACGACGTGATCAAGTCCGCTGGACACCTCGTCGGGCCGTTCGAGGTGGAAAGCGCTCTGATGGAGCATCCGGCGGTGGCCGAGGCCGGGGTGATCGGCAAGCCGGACCCGCTTGCCGGGGAATTGGTGAAGGCATTCGTGTCGCTACGCCCCGGGCACTCCCCGAGCGACGCGCTGCGGATTGAGCTGCTGGCCTTCGGTCGGCGTCGGCTCGGCGCGGTGGCACCGAAGGAACTCGACTTCGACGCCAATCTCCCGCACACCCGCAGCGGGAAGGTCATGCGCCGGTTGCTCAAAGCCCGGGAGCTCGGCCTTCCCGAAGGTGATCTGTCCTCGCTGGAGGGGGTGCGATGAGTCGACGAGGATCACCAGCGACCAGCCCGCGAGCCAAGCAACGCGCTGAGCTGTTGCGGCAGATGGTGCGGATCCGGCGCTTCGAGGAGCGCTGCGTCGAGCTCTACAGCGCTGCGCAGATCCGCGGGTTCATGCACCTCTACATCGGCGAGGAAGCCGTCGCGGCCGGGTTGTTGCAAGCGCTGAGCCCCGACGACGCCGTGGTGTCCACCTACCGCGAACACGGTCACGCCCTGGCCCGCGGGGTGCCGATGGTCTCGGTGACGGCGGAGATGTTCGGCCGAGCCACCGGGTGCAGTCGGGGACGCGGCGGATCGATGCACCTCTTCGACGTCACTCGCCGGTTCTACGGCGGCAACGCGATCGTCGGAGGCGGGCTGCCAATCGCAGTGGGGCTCGCGCTAGCCGACGCGATGTCGGGCCGTCCTCAAGTGACCGCGTGCCTGTTCGGTGACGGCGCCGTCGCCGAAGGCGAGTTCCACGAATGCCTGAACCTGGCCGCGCTGTGGCACCTGCCGGTGCTGTTCTGCTGCGAGAACAACCTCTACGCCATGGGTACCGCACTGGCCAGGGCGCAGGCCGAGACCGACCTGGCGCTGCGGGCAAGCTCCTACGGGATGCCGTCGTGGGCGGTCGATGGAATGGACGTGGAAGCCGTTGCGGCGGCTGGCAATCGCGCGGTGGAGACCATGCGCGCCAGTCCGGGCCCGTGCTTCCTGGAACTGCGGACCTACCGGTTCCGGGCGCATTCGATGTACGACGCCGAACGCTACCGGGACAAAACCGAAGTGGAGCACTGGAAGCAATTCGACCCGATCGACAAGCTCACCGCCCGCATGCGCGACAACGGCGAAATCACCGACGAGACACTTAAGGAGATCGAGTCCGAAGCGGACGGCGAGCTCGACCAGGCGGTGGCCGAAGCCCAGGCCGGCCCGCTGGAGCCGGTCGAGGACCTGACCCGATTCGTCTACACCGAGCAGCCATGACCACCACGCACACCACCTACCGCGACGCCATCCGCGAGGCGTTGCGCGAAGCGCTCCGCGACGACGATCGGGTGTTCCTGATGGGCGAGGACGTCGGTCGCTACGGCGGGTGCTTCGCCGTCAGCCTCGGCCTGCTGGAGGAGTTCGGCCCGGAACGCATCCGGGACACCCCACTGTCGGAATCGGCCTTCGTCGGCGCCGGTATCGGCGCGGCGCTGGCCGGGATGCGTCCGATCGTGGAGATCATGACCGTCAACTTCAGCCTGCTGGCGCTGGACCAGATCCTCAACAACGCCGCCACCTTGCTGCACATGTCCGGGGGACAGCTGGGCGTCCCCCTGGTCATCCGCATGACCACCGGCGCCGGCCGCCAGCTCGCCGCCCAGCACTCCCACAGCCTGGAGGGTTGGTATGCCCACATCCCCGGGCTGCGCATCATCGCCCCCGCCACCCTGCCGGACGCCCGCGGCATGCTGCGCCCGGCACTGGCATGCCCGGACCCGGTGCTGATGTTCGAGCACGGCTCGCTGTACAACGCCGCAGGTGACCTCGACGAACCGGCCGAGCCGGCGGACATCGACACCGCGGCCATCCGCCGCAGCGGCGGGGACGTTTCACTGATCACCTACGGTGGCACGCTGCCCACCACGCTGGCCGCCGCCGGACAACTCGCCGCCGACAGCATCCAGGCCGACGTCATCGACCTGCGCACGCTGCGCCCCCTGGACGAGCCAACCATCCTCGACTCGGTCCGCCGCACCCACCACGCCGTCGTGGTCGACGAAGGATGGCGCAGCGGCAGCCTTTCCGCCGAAATCACCGCCCGCATCACCGAGCACGCCTTCTACGACCTCGACGCCCCGGTGCAGCGTGTGTGCACCGCCGAGGTCCCCATGCCCTACGCCAAGCACCTCGAAGACGCCGCGCTACCGCAAGCCGATGACGTGGTGGCCGCGGCGCGGCGGGCGGTGGGCTGAGATGGCCGAGTTCCGGATGCCGTCCCTGGGTGCGGACATGGAGCGGGGCACCCTGGTCGAATGGCTCGTCCAGCCAGGCGACACCGTCCGCAAGGGAGATCTCGTCGCGGCCGTGGACACCGAGAAGGCCACCATCGAAGTGGAGTGCTTCGACACCGGCGTCATCGACCGCCTCTTGGTGGAGCCCGGCCATACGGTGCCCGTCGGAACCCCGCTCGCGGTGATTTCCGCGGGAGCCCAGGGAGCTCCGTCCGGTCCCGCACCAGCCGAGCCCGCGGCGGAGAAGTCCCCGCCACCGGAGCACAAGCCCGCTGTCGCCACGCCCCCGGTGCGCAAACTCGCCGCACAGCACGGCATCGACCTCGCGACGGTCCACGGCACCGGCCACGGCGGAGCGATCACGCACGCCGACGTGGAAGCGGCCATCCGGCAACTCGCGGAACCGCGTGTCAAGGCACCGCCCGCGCCACGACAGCGGATCTCGCCGTACGCCCGACGGCTGGCCGCCGAACTCGGCACCGACGCGAGCCTGTTGACCGGAACCGGTGCAGACGGTGCCGTTCGAGCACGCGATGTCCGCGCCGCCGCGCAAGGGCCGCCCCTCCCTTCGCCGGCGCCGGGCGTGATCCGGGGACCAACAGCCATGCGGCAAGCGATCGCGGCCCTGATGACGAAGTCGAAGCGCGAGATCCCGCACTACTACCTCACCAGCACCATCGAACTCAGCGCCGCGCTGGAATGGCTGCGCGAGCGCAACCGCCGCGCCCTGGTAGCGGACCGGATCGTGCCCGCCGCGCTGCTGCTGAAGGCCACCGCCCTCGCCGCACGCGACGTCCCTGACCTCAACGGCCAATGGATCAACGACCAATTCGAACCCGCGGACACAGTGCACCTGGGTGTCGCAGTGGCGCTGCACGGCGGCGGCCTGCTCACCCCCAGCATCGTCGACGCCGAGCAGCTTCCCCTCTTCGAGATCATGCGCCGCCTGCGCGAACTGGTCTCCCGCGCCCGCACCGCCCGCCTACGCTCCTCTGACACCACACCGGCCACGATCACCGTGACCAACCTCGGCGATCTCGGCGTCGAATCCGTACAAGGCGTGATCTACCCACCGCAGGTGGCACTCGTCGGATTCGGCGCGGTCGTGCACCGACCCTGGGCCGTCGGCGACCTCATCGGAATCCGCCCGGTGGTCGCCGCAACGTTGTCCGGCGACCACCGCGCAACCGACGGCGCGACCGGTGGCCGCTTCCTCACGACAGTCGACACGTTCCTGCAGCATCCGGAGGAACTGTGATGACCCAGCCGACCACACCACAGCACGCCCGCGGCCTCGTGCGTGATGCGCTGCTGAAGGCCATGCCCGGAGCCGATCTCGACGAACTGGACGACCATGAAGACTTCCGCGAGGCGCTCGAACTGGACTCCCTGGACTTCCTCGCCTTCATCGAAACCCTTGGCAATGCCAGCGGAATCCGCATCGACGAAGCCGACTACGACAAACTCACCACAATGGACTCCGCAGTCGACTTCCTCACCGCTTGGTCATGACGCCGGAGCCGGCTCCGACTATTGGGGACGGCGCTGGTGGGCGCGGGGCGGATGCCCAGGCTCTCCGATGAGCAACTCGCTGAAGTGGAGGCGGAGTTGCTCCACGGCGCGTCGGCCCACGGGTATCCGACGGACATGTGGACGCTGGCCCGGGTGGCTGAGGTGATCGAATGCCTCACCGGGGTGCGGTATTCGCAAGCCCAGGCCTGGACGATCCTGCGGGAGCGGCTGAGCTGGAGTCGCCAGCGCCCAGCACGGCGAGCCGCCGAGCGCAAAGACGCCGCGATCGAGGAGTGGGTGAAAACCTCGTGGCCGCGGATAAAAGCGCCCGACGCCAAGGGACGGTGATCTGCTTCCAAGACGAAAGCGGATTCTCCCTGCTGCCCGCAGTGAGAGCCACCTGGGCGCCACGAGGAAAGACCCCGGTACTGACCCACCGGTTCAGCTGGAAACGCATGTCGATGGCCGCCGCATATCGCCAACGCGCTGCGTGCGCTGCGCGGCAGCCACCGACGTGAGCTCACCGTGTCGCATTCCACGGAGAACCTGCTACACCAGTTCGACGCCGAACAGGAAAACTCCGCGAAACCCTGCCCCTGATTCGCGACACCGCAGACCTCCTATCCGAGGCCCCTGGCTCGACGAAGGCGCTCGCCGCGCTGCGCCGGACTCGGGATTTCCTGGACCAGCGCTTGGTCCCGCACGAGCAAACCGAGGAGACCCAGCTCTACCCGGCCCTCGCCGGTCCCCTAGGTAGTTCCGAAGCCACCGCCACGATGAGCCGCCGCATGCACGCCGAGATCGACAGACTCAGCAGGCGGATCGGGACTCACCTGGCACTGGCCGAGCCCACGGGCGCATCGGAGACGACCAGATCGAGGACCTCCTCGCCACCCTGTACGGCCTGCACGCCGTGTTCCGCCTGCACTTCACCCAGGCGGAGAAGAACTACTTCGCACTCGCCGACACCGACCACGACTTCTGACCCTCCCGGGTCTTGAACGGCAGCCCCGCTCTCGTCACGTCCAACGACCTGAACGCTGGCCTGCATCCCCGGCGCAGCACGCGCATCCTGGCGACAAGGCGGGGGGGTGGCGGGCATGCGTACGTTGCAGACGGAAGCGGTGGTCGCAGGATTCGACGGGTCCACCGAGTCGCAGCGGGCGGTGTGGTGGGCCGCTCTTGAGGCCACCACACGCAACCAGCCCTTGCTCCTGGTACACGCATTCGCTGTGCCGCTGGAAGAACTGACCCGGATCCACCTGCCCAGCGAGACGGTCGCGCTCGAACCGATGCGCGGTGCCGCGCAGCGGACGGTCGAAGACATGGCCGCAGAGTGCCGCCAGAAGCTGCCCGGACTGGACGTGTCGACCGAGGTGCGCCTAGGCCATCCCGCCACTGTGCTGACCGACGCCGCTGCCCGCGCGAGTGCGCTCGTGCTCGGCCCACCAACGCTCAGCCGGACCCGACGAGTGCTGCTGGGCTCCACTGCCGCCGAAGTCGTGCGCACCGCGCACGTCCCGGTCATCGTGATACGCGGCGAGCGGGAGCGTCCGCAGTCGCTGACACCGGAGTTCGACCAGGTCGTTGTGGGTGTGGACGGCTCCGAGTGCAGTGTGCGTGCGATCGGGTTCGCCTACGACTTCGCCACCCGGCACAACGCCGAGCTGACGGCGATCCTCGCCTACACCGAGCAGCCGCCGGACACGTTGCCGCCGAACCGGGGATGGCAATTCGACTCCGACACGATCGAGGCCTGCCGCCGGGAGCTGTCCGAGTCCCTCGCCGGTTGGAGCGAACGCTACCCGGATCTCGTCGTGCACCACGAAGTCACGGCGGTCGAACACCCTGCCGAAGCGTTGCTCACGGCCGCCGCCGACGCCGATCTGCTCGTCGTCGGAACCCACGGCCTCGGCGTCGTCCGGACGGCGCTGTTCGGCTCGGTCAGCCACGCAGTACTGCACTACGCCCCATGTCCCGTCGCCGTCGTTCACTGATCACGCACCGCGGGACTGAAATGGGGACAAAGGTCTCCAGCATCCGGCGAAGAGAACGTCGCCGAACTCGTGCGCTCATACATCAATGCCGCTTAGCTTATTTTGATCATGCTGTGCGGGCGAGTTGGAGGGTGGGTGGGCCCTCGTAGCGGGTTGCGGTGTCGGCGGGTTTCTTGAC